>DAOVDU010000082.1 GCA_030669305.1 Candidatus Aminicenantota bacterium | reverse complement strand
CTGTTTCGTATACGCGAAGATCTGAAAGACATCAAAGATCGGTTAAGTGACTGATTTCCATCCCAAGTTTTTATTGATAATAAAAACTTCTTTGCTATAATAGTGATTCTTTATGTCGGGACGTGGCGCAGCCAGGTAGCGCACACGCTTGGGGTGCGTGGGGTCGGCGGTTCAAATCCGCTCGTCCCGACCATTCCATTTTTTAAAAAAAATTTTTAGAGATAAACAATAGAAAGAATGGCTAAAAAGAATCCTCTAATTCTCCTGACCAATGATGATGGTCTATTCGCTGAAGGAATAGAAGCTCTCTCCCGAAATATAAAAGATTTAGGCCAAATTTACATCGTTGCCCCGGACAGGGAGAGAAGTGCTACTTCACTAGCCCTCACTCTCCACCGCCCATTGCGAGTCAAAACAATCAAAAAAAATATCTATGCAGTGGATGGGACACCTGCAGATTGTGTTTATCTAGCAGTACAAAAATTTCTTCCGCGAAAACCCGACTTGCTTATTTCAGGACCTAACCGAGGGCCTAACCTTGGCCAGCAGGATATTTCCTATTCTGGAACCGTTGCAGGAGCCATTCAAGGAACATTTCTCCAGATATCCTCTATGGCTGTGTCTATTTTAGCAGATAAGTACGGAAAGTATCATTTTGATCACGCTGTGAAAATCTGCCGTTCAATGGCGCAACATTTTCTGGAAAGTCCGCTCCCAGAGGGAATCACTCTCAACATCAACATTCCTCCTCCACCTGTCAAGGGAATAAAGATCGTTAAACTCGGGCAGAAAAGATATAATCCTGAAATCATTGAAAAAACGGATCCAAGACATCGTCTCTACTATTGGATAGGAACAGGCAATCCAAAAGCCATCGGAGATAAAGACAGCGATGTCATGATTATAAAAAAGGGATACATCACAGTCACTCCTCTCAATACAGATCTAACCGATAAAAAAACGATTCAGCTTTCTTCTTTCAAAAACATACTATCCTCCATCAATCATGAAATTTCTCAGAAAACTTTATGAATGGGTTCTCCACTGGGCCGAAACTCCATACGGTCCCCTGGCTCTCTTCCTTCTGGCTCTAGCCGAAAGCTCCTTTTTCCCAGTTCCACCTGACCCTCTGTTGATAGCACTCTGTCTTGGATCTATAAAAAAATCATGGCGGTTTGCAGCTTATACCTCTGTAGCCTCAGTGATAGG
This sequence comes from Candidatus Aminicenantota bacterium, assembly GCA_030669305.1. Classification (GTDB taxonomy): domain Bacteria; phylum Acidobacteriota; class Aminicenantia; order Aminicenantales; family Aminicenantaceae; genus DAOVDU01. The sequence goes on along the minus strand of DAOVDU010000082.1, from coordinate 7,238 downwards.
AGGTATAATCGGCTATTTCATCGGTTTTTGTGTCTGGGAATCTGTGGATTCTTTCTTCTTTAGGTATATCCCTGGGTTTACGGAAAGTTTATTTCAGCAGGTGATGATCAATTATCAAATACATGGATTCTGGTATGTACTTGCAGCTGGATTTACTCCCATACCATATAAAGTTTTCACTATTGCCTCTGGTGTATTCAAGCTCAATTTCTTTTTTTTCCTCTTAGCTTCAACTCTCAGCCGTTCCCTTCGCTTCTTCACGGTAGCTGCCCTGTTCAGAAAGTTCGGCCCTGGAATCAAAAGTGTTATCGATAAATACTTCAACTTCCTTGCCATCCTATTTTTCATCCTTCTTCTCGGTGGATTTCTTTTTATTAAGTCTATAATCAAGTAAACAGTAAAAAAATACGTAAACCAGGAAACAAAAAAAAATCGCCTTTCAAACGTAATGCACAGAAATCTTTTTTTAAAATCGATTTCATGGGAAACTTTAAGATATGGTAAAGGCTAATATTCATAAAAAATTAGAAAGAATTGAGGAAGCACTGCGTAACCTGGCTGAGCATGAGATTGAGTGCAGGCTTTGCCCGCGGGAGTGTGGAATAAACAGGGAAAAGAAAGAAAAGGGATTCTGTAACACTGGGAGTAATGCATCAATTTCCCACGCTATCCTTCATTTCGGTGAAGAGCCTGTTTTGAGCGGCTATTATGATTGTTTAAAAGATAAACTTAAAGACTCAAAACATATATCCGGTTCTGGCACAATTTTTTTCTCAGGATGCAATCTCAAATGTTCTTTTTGTCAAAACTACCAATTAAGCTGGCTCAATCAGGGAAAGCCTGCCAGTCATGAAGAATTGGCCCTGAATATGCTGCATCTCCAGAAAAAGGGGGCTTTGAATATCAATGCGGTCTCCCCTACTCACATTATTCTACCCCTCTTAAAATCATTGAAGATAGCCTACTCCAATGGGCTCGAATTACCCCTAGTTTATAATTCAAACGGGTATGAAAAGGCTGAAGTGATAAAGAATTTAGAAGGAATTGTTGATATTTATCTCCCAGACTTTAAATATCATTCTCCTGAACTTGCAGAAAAGCTCTCTGGAGCAGCGGATTATTTTCAACATGCAAGCCTTGCCATAAAAGAAATGTTTCGCCAACAGACTACACTATTGCTCGATGATCAAGAAATAGCTCAGAAAGGACTAATCGTTAGACATCTAATCTTGCCATGCCAGATTACAGATTCTTTTGCCATTCTTGAATGGATTGCTCAAAATCTTTCCAAGTCTGTATGCTTGAGCCTAATGAGCCAGTATCAGCCCAGTTTTAAGGCACCTCCAGAGATTCAGAGACAGATCTCTTTCGAAGAATACAATCAGGTTAAAGCCAAGGCAGAAGAACTCGGTTTCGAAACCATGTTTATCCAGTCTGAATCTTTCGCTCCCCACGAACACCTCACCCCTGATTTCAATCGAAAAGATCCATTCTTATGGGAGTGACTCCGAAGTCATAAACAAGAAAAGACTTATTATCTATTCATTATTAACGGCTTGCAGGTATAGAAATCTCCAAAGCCAAGGCTATTTCCCGCAATTTCAACTGGATTTTCTGAACATTCTCAGGCCCCATCCGGAGAAGATGCTTCTGGGCTTGACTCAAGTTCTCTAATTCAGAATCTGTCATCATGTAAGAAACCACCTTCTTCTCTAATAAAATGTCATCTTCATTAACAGGCACTTTAAGAAGCTCTATTACGGCTTTAGTAAGAGTCTTGTTAAAATCTCCATCAGGGTATCCCAGATCACGATAAGCTTCTTGAATGACTGGGTTTAACTGTCTGTAGAGCCTGGCGCAACCTTCAGAATCCAAGGATACAAAAACATCCCCAACCAAGTTATACCGCTCATAACTCTCTGGATCTATATAATTTAGCCCATTCTTTTCGATGACCGTAAATTCTCCCTTGAGAGTGAAAAACCCAATATGAGGTCGAGGGCTTTGTCCATTGGCAATATTGTCCACAGCAGCAGTAAATTTCCGAATCAAATCTTTGGTCATTAGCCAGCGAGAAAGCTCAGGGTGAGACGAAAGTTTTTTAGCCAAGTCACGGATTAATCCATCGCTCTTATTGAGTTCGATTTGGATGTACTCTAGAGCTTCTCTTTCTTTATCTTTGAGAGTTTCTTCTAGAGGAATTGTTTCCTCAGCAACTTCATGCACTGGTGTAGCTTCTTTTGGTTTCTCATGAATGAATAAAAAATAAATACCTATCGCTAAAACTATAAGGATAAGAAAACCAACTCCTGTCATTATAACTTTTTTATTTTCTTCCATCATTTTTTCCTCCTATTGTTTATTTTTATAAGATTTAAACCTGAAATGAGAAAAATACTACTGGATTTCCTTAATTTTTTTTATCCGAATATCTCCGTTTAAAGTCGCAAGAGAAAGAAAAGCACCATTTTCCCCGATTTCAGTAGTAACTTTTTCCGTAAGGAGCGATTTGCCAAAATCAAACTCACTAAAAATATCTCCGTTCGGAGTGGAGACTTCTATTCGGACATTCACCTCCGGCTGAAGGTAAACAATGATATCACCTTGTTCTGTTGTAATTATGATTTCATCTTCTCTTCTGAGGTCATAAAGACTTGTTCTAATCGAGCCTTTAATGACAGATGCTGTTAAAGAACCTGAAAAATTATCAACTTCGATATCGCCGTTTCTCAATTCGACATACGCTTCTCCATATAAATCAGAGATTAAAACATTTCCTTCTCCTGCAATAATGTCTTTCAACCTAATAGACTGAGGAACGTTTATATAGTAATTTACGACATCTGTTTTCCTTCCTGAGGCAGTACGGGTTCTAATCTTGATAAAATCTTCAAACTTATCAATATCAATTTTAGGAAGAGAATATCCCCACTGAAATAAATGGACTCTTCTCTTATAAGGGTGAGAACTCAATTTCTCTGCTAAAACTTCCATCTCGTTCTTATCCCATCCATAAATTTCAATATCTCCGTTTATGTTTTCCAAAGAAAGTGTTCCTCCAAATTCTAAAGGAAGGATTCTATGGAACTCTTCTCCAGGGGGAATGCCTGTTGAATCAGCATAGTCTACAACAGCAATAATGCAGGAACTTAAAAAAGAGAAAAGTATGAGTATACTCAAAGCAAAAGGCCATATTTTTTTCATAGTGTCCTCCTATACTGTTTTATTTATTATACGATTTTATGTGGGGGAAGTTCCATAAAAACAATATCTAATTTTTTTCTTTTTACAGTCAAAATCAGAATTAGACCTCGCAGCTTCTCCTTCACTATTCACTATTCATTTATCAACAATTTAAAAATGAATTATAGGATTAGGGATTAGGGGGTAGGGATTAGGGGGTAGGGATTAAGGTTGAAGGCAAGAATAGAAACTGGTTTAAGGTTGAAGGTTTAAGGTTTAACGTGAAAAAAAATACGGTTCATCTCCCATTTAGTTGAAAGATAATAGAAGAGACATATAATTGAGCTGTCATTCCTGCTTGCGCAGGAATGACATTCTAAAAATAAAGGCATTCATTTTTGCAACTAAATGGGAGATGATCCTAAAATATTTAACAGACAAACCGAATATGGTGATTATAAGATATCAAGGAGGGATTTTTTTTCTGCTCTTATTACCAAGTTCTTAACTTTTACTCCTGTATAATCAACTTTAAGTGATATTTCATCATTGCCACCCGAGAGTCTAAGCAAAATTTCCGTTTCGGAATTTATCCACTGAGTGCAATATTCTAGATGACCTAAGCTTATTGCATATCCCCACTGAGAAACATCACCTTTATATAAAGTATTTCGCCAGGTAGCATTCTCTTCATCAGGTCTTCCGTATTTTTGGATTAATAAACCTTTTATCATTTTGTAATCATTGATATGTTGGTTTTTGCCTCTATGCTGTTCTAAAAAAGAATATTTTGCTCCTGCTAATCTGTTTTCTGCAAAAATATACCCTATAAAACAATTCATATCCATGACTTTTTCTTGATATTCAATTATGTATAAGCCCTGCGATTTTTTTTGGTGTATAGGCTTACCTTGTAATTCTAATACTTCCTTCCTGCTCATTCCCCAGGACATATTTCTAAAATGTGTCTTTGGGCCAATGCTTTTTTGGTGTTCATCGGCCCCACCTTTGATTGTGATGACTTTCGTCACTCGAAAAAGTTTCTCAATCAATGAATTAATTATATATCCTGATTTGGTTAATCCTGATATCTTAGATGTAAAATAAACATAATTCCATATTCTTCGAAATTTTCTCGAGCTGCCGAGAGTCAGGATAGCTCCTTTATCCAGAGTTGCAATTATTGTGCTGCTTTTGTTTGGCTCAAGATAAATATTGGCACTGTCAGCTATGACTCTAACCTTTTTGTTGAATGATAACAATAATCCAGATTGAGAACACAGGATTAATCCCATCATAAATGAAATCCAGACAATTCTTCTTGTCTTATATTTCATTTTCCAGCTTTTTTTCTCTCCAATTTTAATTTATTTTAAAAATTTAGATGACTTCCCTTTCCTCTACCATGTCTGACTAGATGTATATATTGACAATAAAAAAAATAAGATGCAATCCTCTTTAGGGGTGATTTTTTAAGATATTTTTTCACCCCCCACTAAGGCAAGTTATTAGTCCCTTTAGGTTGAGAGATTGTTACAGTAGGTAGGTTGCAGTTGGCAGTGGGCAGTAAACAGGTTGCAGTAGGCCAATAGGCAGGCGACAAGACATGTTTCTCTATTGATATTTTTCTGCCATATGCAGACGCTCACCTATTGGCGGGTGGGAATAATACAGAAGCTTTACCCACCACACAGGATAAGCATTGGCAAGATTCCGGTCCGCAAGGCCTGCCAGTGCTGTCATGAATGCTTTTTTGTTCTTCATATTTTCAAGTGCATATTTATCGGCCTGTTTTTCAAAATTTCGAGAAAGCACATTACTGAGAGGGCCAAAAAGAAAGCCTGAAACTGCTCCCATCAGGATTGCAAACAGGGGAAGAAGAGTAAGATTCCATCGAGTTGAAGAGAGAAACTGAGGAAACATCGCTCTCATAGTTAAGTCTAGAATAAAAAAGACAACCAATTGCTGCAGCGTCCCGATCACAATGTTTTTCCAGATATGTCTGTGCTTAAAGTGGCCCACTTCATGGGCAATGATTGACTCAATTTCAGGTACAGACATATTTTCCATCAAATTATCACCCAGAACAACTCTCCGCGTTTTCCCCAATCCAGCCAGAAAGGCATTTTCTTTCTTCGTCTGGCGGCTCATGTCTTCCTTAAAAAAGCCACTGCTTTTTAAACCTCCACTGGACAGGATTTTTTTCAGTGCATCGGTCAATTCTTCATTCCGTATGGGAGTATACTTATTGAATATCGGGAGGATGACAACTGGAAAAAGCGTAGAAAAAATAACGCTCACAAAGGCCATAGCCAGGCCGGCAACCAACCACCAGTTTTGTGGCGTTAGAGCCATTATCCATAACAGCAGGCCTAAGATTGCGAACAGAATGATCAGTCCTACAAAAAAAGATTTTACTTGCTCCCACAACCAGCTTTTCACTGTATGGTTGGAAAAATTCCATTTGTGCTCATGGATATAGCTGCTGTAAAAATTCAAAGGAAAGCTGAATATCACTAATAGAGCCTGAAATAAGGCTACATAAACAAGGAAAGTCCATATGATACTGCTGCCCAGATTTAAGCTGGCGACGCGAGCACTCAACCCGCTGTAATAAAAGGCCAGCAAGGTGATGAGCGACAAAAATATGCTGGCAAGGCCGAGTAATCGATTTTCTTTTTCATAACGCCTGGACATTCTTTGTCTATTTTCATTCAGGAGGGGATGAATCTTGTTCATGGTTCTTCAGTTTTTTTTGTTTTGATCTAGTTTATTCTAAAATGGACGATCATAAAATAACCCATAATCATAATCCAATCAATATTTAATTTAATCTCTGACATTCAGCTATTTCATTGCGTTTTTTGTTTGCAAACGGTATTATTCAAGGTAAATTTTTCTTTACATGGATATTTAAGAAGAATGGACTATTGGAACCTTGCGCTTCTTTTCGGAGTTGGAAGCATAGCCGGATTTATCAACGTAAATGCCGGAGGTGGATCAAGCCTGACGCTCCCTACTCTTATTTTTATGGGTCTTGAAGGCGCACTGGCAAACGGTACAAACCGCGTCGCCATCTTCATCCAGAACATCTTTGCCGTGACCTCATTTCATAAAAATAAAATGCACCAGTATAAAAAAAGTACAGAGCTCGCTGTCTTTACTCTACCTGGTGCTATTGTAGGAGCCATTCTCGCCGTCAGGGTCAGCAGTGCCTTGTTTCAGAGAATCCTGGGCGTTGTCCTGATTTTTATCGTTTTCTCTATGTTCTTTACTCGATCTTACAAGAATAAAATGTCTAGTCAAGAAGGCCGAACAAGCTGGCTCATTTATCCAGCTTTACTTGGAATCGGCTTTTATGCAGGATTTCTCCAAATAGGCGTTGGCTTTTTATTTATGGCAGCTCTTTATCATCTAATGAAGCTCGATCTTGTCCTCGTCAATATGCATAAAGTCTTCATCGTCCTGATCTATACACTGCCCGCTTTACTGATTTTTGCGTATACAGGAAACATAGACTGGAAATATGGTTTAGCCCTTGCTGCAGGAAATGCATTGGGCGGCTGGTGGGGTGCTCATGCAGCAGTCAAAGGCGGTGAGAAAATCATCCGAATCATCCTTGCTGTCGCCATCACAATCATGGCCTTTAAGCTGTTCGGAATCTATTAACCAGCTCAAAACTCAAAACTAGTTTAAGGTTTAATGTTGAATGTTTAAAGAAAAAACTTTCAACTTTAATCATATTATATTACTGGTAAATATATATTTAGCTTAATAAGTTCAGGCTGATCGAGTTAATTCAGCCAGCCGCTCGAGTCCTGACGTCACTTCACTCTTCAAGTTAACCCGCAGCACTCTCCGGCCCAGGCTTTTGAGAGCATGATAATCCCCAAGGGCTTGAGCCTTAATAAGGTTTCCAAAGGAATAGCCGGCCTCAGGAATGGGCAAATCGGTTTCTGGCTCATCCACAAGCTGAAGGAAAAGGCCGTTGTTAGGACCTCCTTTGTGTAACTGCCCTGTGGAATGGAGAAAACGCGGGCCATATCCCAAAGTTG
>DAOVDU010000047.1 GCA_030669305.1 Candidatus Aminicenantota bacterium | reverse complement strand
TTGGTGAGAGAATTGGTGGGGATAAAAATAACCACAGTGAAACATATAACAAATTGGAAAATAAATAAAAATCACGAATTGGCTAAAATTAAAAAGAAAAGATATTAGCTTGCCACCATTGTTGTTCTAACATCTTTACCTGCGGCCATCTCCCCCTAAATTGGCCTTCCAGCCCTTAATCATAAATCTTTTTCCTTTAGAACTATTATTTGTGATATAATTCTTATGAAAAACGGCTTCATGATATCTCAATTAAGCAAATGAATTCCATCCTGGTTGTATCCAAAGAACAAGAGGTTTTCCGTATATTCCTTTCTTGCTTTTCCTCGAAATCCAGGATTGTCAAGGCACACTCAAAGGATGCCGCTTTAGCTATGCTTCGGAAAAAGCCTTACGATTTAATCTTTATTGATCTGGAAATCCTCAGAGAATCTGGTAGCGAATATAAAACGGCTTTGCAGCCATTCTGGCATTTGTTTCCCACTGCTGAGATTATAGTCATGTTTTCTCAAGAAATGATCCGAGAAGCAGTTAAGGTTGTCAAGGCAGGTGCTAACAATTATTTGACCTACCCAATAAACCTGGATGAATTAAGATATATAACTGAAAGTATCTATGAATCTAAAATAATGCAATCTGAGCTTGATTACCTGCGGGAACAATTCTGGCTATCGGATGCATTAGAAATAGCTCAGACTAAAAGTCTTGCAATGCAAAAAGTATTCATTAAGATCCGATCCGTCGCTCCCACCATAAGTACCGTCCTCCTGACAGGTGAAACAGGAACTGGAAAAGGCGTGCTGGCGAATCTTATCCACCGACATAGCAACCGAAGAGATAATCAATTTATTAGCGTACACTGCGGAGCAATCCCAGATACCCTTTTGGAAAGCGAACTTTTCGGACACGAGAAAGGCGCATTCACTGGAGCTTATCGAAGAAAGCTGGGAAAATTTGAGATTGCCAAGGAAGGGACAATCTTCCTTGATGAGATAGGAACCATTACGCCATCTGCACAGATTAAGCTCCTGCAGATATTACAGGACAAGACTTTTCAACGGGTTGGAGGGGAAGAAATTATCGAAGCCAATATAAGAATTATTGCAGCCTCAAATATAGATCTAAAAAAGCTGTCTGAGGAGGGTCAATTCAGGAAAGACCTCTATTACCGGTTAAATGTTTTTCCCATTGAAATCCCTCCATTGAGAGAGAGAGTAGAAGATATTCCTCATCTTGTTGAAGTGATTTTGAAAAAAATGAACAAATTTCATTCCAAGGAGATTCTTGATGTCCATCCCCATGTGATGGAAAGTTTTCAACGATATTCTTGGCCAGGAAATATTCGGGAACTAGAAAACCTAATAGAAAGAGCCTACATACTAGAAACCTCTTCTATCCTAACTCCAGAGAGCTTTCCAAGCGAACTTTTTGAATCTGAAGCTCCTTCAGTAAGTATTAAAACAGATGCTTCTCTTACCCTTGCGGAAGTGAGACATCAAGGCATCGAAGACATAGAAAGACTCTATCTAAAAAAACTATTGGCTAACAATAAAGGAAAAATAAAAGACTCTGCAACAGCAGCAGGAATTTCTACTCGTCAACTGCACAAATTGATGAAAAAATACAGCTTTCGAAAAGAACAGTTCAAATCATTAGTGTAATGGGCCAATAAATTCTTCTACAGCCACTTCCTTTTTTTGAAATAAATCACCATAGAAACTACAATGACAACAATTATTGCCCATACTATTAAATAACTCCATCTCCATCCGAGTTCAGGCATAAATTTAAAATTCATTCCATAGATTCCAACAATGAAAGTTAATGGAATAAATATTGTGGCAATCATCGTAAGAACCTTCATAACTTCGTTCATTTTGTTACTGATACTTGATAGATATGTATCATGTATTCCGGACAGCATGTCCCTGAATGTTTCTACAGTATCAATCACCTGAACAGTATGATCGTAGACATCTTTAAGATATATGCGTAAGGTTTCCTTGATTAGCGAAGAGTCTCCTCTTTCCAAGCCAAGGATTACTTCTCTTAATGGCCAAATTGATTTTCGAAGGAATATCATCTGTTTTTTCAGGCCATGAATTTCCTCTAAGGTTTCAGGCCTGGATTCAGACACCAGTTTTTCTTCCAATTCTTCTATCTTATCCCCGAGTTTCTCCAGGACTATGAAATAATTATCTACAATCGTATCTAACAAGGCGTATGCAAGGTAATCAGCTCCCATCCTTCTAATGCGGCCCTTTTCGTTTTTGATTCTCTTTCTGATAGGTACAAAAATATCTCCTTTTCTCTCTTGGAACGAAATAACGAAATTCTCACCAAGAATTAAGCTGACTTGTTCTGTCCTTGCTTCATTTTCTTTTTCATCATAATAAAGCATTTTTAAAACAATAAATATATAATTCCCAAAATCCTCCAATTTTGGCCGTTGTTCTGTATTCACAATGTCCTCTTGAATAAGAGAATGTAAGCCAAAATGTTTGCCTATTTTTTCAATAACATCTACCTGATGAATACCATCTATGTTTATCCAGCTCACAGTTGGTGTGTCTTTAAAGGCAAAACATTCCTCAATCTCTTTTGCCTCTTTTTCTTGATATTGTGTCTCATCATAGTCTAGTATTGAAATTATTACCTTTTCATCTCTCTTCTTACCTACATAGATTGGAATTCCTGGAGGAAGCCCAGTCTTTTTTAACCTTTTTTTAGTGATATTAAACATTTTCTTTCCTCCACAAAAAATTTATAATGGATACAATCCTCATTCATCTTTAATAATCTTTAACACCCCTCCTACAGCTATTCTTACTGATTATGAGCTGGGCCAGTTGGTACTCTCAAAAGCTCTTTGAAGGCGGCATGAGGACCATACACTATAAGTCTGTCATCCTTCTCTATTTTTTCATTCGCTTTTGGAATTGGAATCCAATGTTTTCCTCTCTCGATACCTAAAACCAATACTCCTTTTTCATTAAGCCTGCACTCCGATAAAGAACAACCGATCAGAGGCGAATTTTCACTTATAATTTTTTTTACAAGCCCATAACCTTCAAGAAAACGGAGCAGATCTTCTGTTGTAGCTTCTTCAAAAGTGGGTGATTTTATGAGTTTTTTTTCTATAAATCTTTCCCATTTTGCCGAAAATTTCTTATGAATTGTAATCTTGTATATCAGATATATCCCGATAATCAAAATGAGGGCATTAAGAGGCAACTGATATCCTGTGCTGGTGGTCAAAGAGGATGTCGCTGTTACTATAACCGTTATAATCCCCGCATTTCCCATTATCATAAGCAAAGTGACAATCTTTCGCCTTACGGGATGATTTATGACTAATTCTGCCTCCTTTGTTGTAAATCCTGTTCCGGAAAATGCTGATAACGCCTGGAACTTTGCTTTTTTCTTTTCCAATCCTGTCATCATCAAAGCGATAGAAGCAGCCCTTACGAAGAGGAAAGAAACCAAGACGGCCAGCAAAGTAGGAAAGAGAAAATATAAACTTCTCATTTTAATTCTCTCCTAAAGCCTTTATATTTTAAAATAAGTTTTCGTCTTAATATCTAGAAAATCTAGTCTAGCCGATGGACTTCCCTATTCCGCTAAAAATATCTTAAATGAAACTATCAACAAAAGTAAAACTAAATGGATAATCTCCGACTTTAATGGGTAATCTTTCCATACGCAAAAAAGAGCTCACGATTATGTCTAAATTCAAAGGCTAACCTCTTTTTTTTCAACAATCTGTTTATCCATTGTTCTTTCATTCGTTATCTCGATCCTAAATCGCAAACCAGCTGCTTTCAAAATGGCTCCCAGCATTTCAGCATAGGACATCATTGCTATTTTTGCCATTTTTGCAAGGTGTCCATCCCAACACCAGCCTGGATTTGGGTTTACTTCAAGAAGTCGAGGACCGCCTTTAGCATTCAATCTCCAATCAAATCTACAGTAATCCCTGCATTCTAGCCTCTCGAATAGTTTTAAACACCATTCTATGATAAGTTTTTTCGTATCCTCTGGAAGTTCTGCTGGAATGGATTTGATGTTCCAATAGGGCGAATCAGGAAGCCACTTGGCCTCATAGCCGCAGATTCTGGGAAGTCCATCTGGAAGGACTGAATAATCCTCCTCAATTATAGGCAGCGCTGTATAAGATTCAGGGGGATTTCCCATTATTCCCACACTTAGGTCTTTTCCAGTAAGAAATTCTTCAACAAGAATGGGCTTGTCATAGCCAAATTTCTCTCTGATTTCCAAAATAGCATTGGAAAGCTCCTCTATGTTGTACGCAACACTTTTTTGAGTTATTCCATAACTGGAATCACCGAAGTTGGGTTTGACAATAACAGGAAAGACAAAAGAAAGTTCAAATGCGCTATCTTCCGGCTTGATAAAGAACGCTTCAGGCACAGGAATCTCCATCTCCTTTGCAATTCCACGCACAAGAGATTTATCATAACAGAATGCCAGACATTGAGGACCAGAACCTGTATAGGGAAGACCAAGCATTTCAAGCAAACCAGGTAAGTGAAGCTCCTTTCTGGAATCATTGTAATAACCCTCATCACACAGATTAAAAATAATGTCAATTTTCCCCTTCAATTTCATCAAATCTTGGATTAAAGTATCATGATTGTCCAGATACAAAAAATCGCAACCTTCTAGTTCCCTTAATGCTGATTTCAACTGGTCGATAGTGTAAAAATCGTCATCATCAAAGATTGAGAAAGGCTTCAAAGGGTCAGGCTTGCTTGGATCTCCCAAAATCACCACAATCTTCGTTAACTCCTCTTTTGATTTCCTCTTTACTGGGGTCCATTCTTTCCTTACAACAGTGTTGACAAGCAGGCGCCTTTCCATCATGCCTAAATCCTGATTTCTTTGGGAATCTGGTGATATTTGGCCACAAAAAGTAACATCACAGAACCCAGCTTTGTTTAAAATCTGAATAAGAGACTCTTTAGAGTAAAGCCTTTCTGCATAGAATTGATCTGCAATCACTCCTTTTTCTACATGGGTAATAACCTCTCTTGATATCAGACGCTGCTCATCAAGAGAAAGGCTGCGTTCTCTACAAACAAAAAGGTTCTTGTCTATCCATTCCCAGGAACGAGGTTGAAAATTTTCTCTTAAATATCCGCCATCAGCCACATCAATAAGAAGCCTTCCCCAAGGTTTTAAAACTCTATATACTTCTTTCAACACTCTTAGGTCATCTTCTATTGTCTCAAAATAACCAAAACTGTTGCCCAATATCATAACAATATAAAAAGTATCGGGTGGATACAGAAGTTTTCTGGCATCTCCTTCTCTAAATCGGACATCTAAACCTTCTTTTTTTGCCTGGTTTTTAGCCCTTTGAATTAAATAATGGGAACGATCCAATCCTTCAATATTCTTAAAACCTCTTCTTACCAGCTCCAGAGAATGTCGCCCTTGTCCACAACACAAATCCAGAATCTTATCTTCAGGTAAAATCTTGAGAATAGATATAAATAAATCAACTTCCTCATTTGTTATTTTCTGGTCTTCTACTACATCGCCGTCGGTTTTTAGATATAATGAATTGAAAATATTCCGCCACCATGTCGGTTGAACATGCTCCTCAAGATTAGGAACAGGCCCTAGTACTCTACTTTGGAGTTTATTTCTCTTGCAATTCTGTAAGTGTTTATTTCTGGTTATGTTTTTATCCACCGCTTTCCCTCCAATCTAAATACCTTAAATTTTGCCTCGTATTTTAGTTATTAAGAATTTTTAACTTCTCTATCTCATTTTCATAGTTTTTTTAAATTATAGAAATCTTGAGTTCCAATCTTCAGAACAAATATATGCAAAAGACATGCCAACTAAAATTGATCTAAAAAAAACGTTTTATTATCAGTCGAGCGCATTTAAAAAAAGAAAAATTTTGTAGAAAAATCTATATCGGGAGATATAATATAAGTACTAAAAATATTTTCTAAGTTCTTTTTAGTAAACATGTTATTTAATTATTTCTCAAAAGGAGTGATTCAAAATGAATCCTGAAACAATCGTTGGTTCAGAAATTTTCAAATGGATTATTCTACCTTTGCTCATTCTCTTGGCCAGAACTCTGGACGTCAGTATGGGAACAATGCGTATTTTTTTTATTTCAAGAGAACTAAAATACCTCGCGCCAATTATTGGATTCTTCGAAGTCCTGATCTGGCTGCTTAGCATCAGAGTAATAATGCAAAATCTAAACAATGTTGCATGTTATATTGCCTACGGAGCTGGATTTGCAATGGGGACTTTTATCGGTCTGCAGATTGAAAAAGGGCTGGCCATAGGCAGTTCAATCATTCGAATTATAACTCAGAAAAATGCAACTGAATTGATCGATTATCTCAGATCAAAAGGATATGGCGCTACGAGTGTGGATGCTCAAGGTGTTAAGGGAAAAGTGCATGTAATTTATTTGATTATAAAACGCAATGATTTTGAAAATATTTCTGAAATCATCAAAAGATTCAACCCAAAGGCATTTTACACTGTAGAAGACCTCAGGATAGTCAGTAAAGGCATATACCCTATGAAAACACCGCGTCCATCACGGATTCCTATTATTGGTCCTTTCAGGTTTTGGAGAAAAGGAAAATAGCCTTTTTCCTATAATAACCTTTCCTTTTGCTTACCGCAGTTAACTAGCCGATGTGTCACCTCTTTGTACAGTTTAATACAGACAATACAAATAATTGGAATAATACTATACTCCCCAATTCTCTGAAAAATGTTGATTTTTCAGTAAGTTACTGGCTTTGTGTGTCTTACGGAAGACCTTTGTTTTTCTCCCCAGAGGATTTTGAGTCCCTTGCGTCTTATTCAACAAAAACAGATTTTTTCCTCTGAAAAAAATAGGGAATATTTTTGCCTAATAAATTTTAGACCATTCCATCCCCAGTATCTTCGGTCAGTAAAATGTCACTAAAAATGACTTAAAATAACATAACCTGACTTAACCGACCTAGATAAAGATTGCTCATAAGTTGTTGATTTTGATGCAAGAGCTTTGGTTGAACTGGCGGGGCCGACGAGACTTGAACTCGCGACCTCCGGCGTGACAGGCCGGCGTTCTAACCAAACTGAACTACGACCCCGCCATGGGGTTACAATTATAATATTAACAACTCGTGATTTTCAATACTTTTTAATGCATCGAAACGACTCTTTAACTCGCTGGCCACGATAAATCTTCTTACTCAGTTTCTCCTGCTTAGTCAATTATTCACATTAGAACGGACTAAACTGACTCAACTGACTAAACGGAAACAACGGATTTACATTTTTTCTAAAGCGGAAATTCGCTCCTCGATCGGCGGATGTGTGCTGAACAGCTTGTTCATCCTCCCTTTTATATCCTTTAGCGGATTAACAATATATAGATGAGCAGTTGCTTTGTTGGCCGCTTCCAAAGGCTCCCTATCTGCTGCAAGCTTTTTGAGGGCAGAAGCAAGACCAGGAGGATAACGCGTAAGAAGTGCTCCATTCGCATCTGCCAGGAACTCTCTTTTTCGGGAAACAGCCAACCGGACAAGCTGGGACACAATAGGTGAGAGCACAGCCAACACAAGTCCTACAACAATAAGGATCTCGGCACCGCTCCCGCGTCCTTTACTGCTCGTTCTCCTCCTCCTTCCTCCCCAGATAAAGCTCCTGAGAATCCAATCACTGAGAAGTACGACGACTCCGACCATGACCACGGTCAGAGTCTGAACAAGAACATCATAATTTTTAATGTGCGCCATCTCATGGGCAATAACACCTTCAAGTTCTGCACGGTTCAATTTTTCGAGCAAACCTTTTGTTACCACGATGACAGAATTTTTCGGATTACGGCCTGAAGCAAAAGCATTGGGGGCAGTATCATCGATGATATAACAACGCGGCTTGGGCAATCCTGCTGCAATCGCCAATCCCTCTACTACGTTATAAAGATAAGGATAATCCTTCTTCTCTACGGGCTTAGCCTTGCTGATTGCAAGGACGATCTTATCGCTCGCATAATAACTGCCAAAGGTCATAGCGACAGCTATGATGACAGCTATGATTAAACCCTGAGGGCCCCAACCGGTTAATTCTCCAAAAATCCAGACTAATGCAAAAATCAAACAGAGAAAAAACAGAATGAGGAAAAAAGATTTCCATTTGTTGCGAGTGATTTGTTCATACATTTGGACTTTTATCCAGTTCTATCTTTGACAATTGGGTGGATTAAAATTTCACATCAACAGGCTCTCTGGCTGCTGGCTCCTCAATTTCAAAGTACTCTTTCTCTTTGAAATTAAACATGTTAGCTATGATGTTAGAAGGAAAGACCTGCTGTTTTACGCTAAACTTCATGACAGTATCGTTATAAAACTGTCTTGCATAGGCGATTTTACCTTCTGTTCCTGCAAGCTCCTCCTGAAGCATCAGAAAATTTTGATTGGCCTTGAGTTCAGGATAATTTTCAACCACAGCAAAAAGCGACTTCAAGGCCCCTGTCAGCATATTTTCAGCCTGGCCTTGTTCTTTAACTGTTCCTGCATTTATGGCTTTGGAACGGGCCTCGGTAACCTTTTCAAAAACTTCTCTCTCGTGTTTCGCATAACCTTTTACAGTCTCAACCAGGTTCGGGATAAGGTCATATCTTCTCCTCAGTTGAACATCCACTTGTGCCCAAGAATTATCACACCGGTTTCTCAAGTTCACCAGGGCGTTGTAGATTCCTACTGCAATTACAAAAATAACAGCGATTAAAATAATTAAAATCCAAAGAATCTCCATGTTTTTCTCCTAAAACAAAATTGAAGTGGAAAAACTCTTTCTAAATAATAAACTATTTCAAAGCAAAAAAGTCAACTTTTTAGTCTATTCCGTCTATTCTGTCTGTTCCGTCAATCAAGTTTTCAGCAAACACAGTTTGTCTGGTTTTTCTTGTTTATCTGGTTTATTTGGTTTATTTAGTCTACATCTTGCTAATTTATTCAATTTTTAAAGAATAAACGAAATCTGATTGACAGTTAAAAAAGACAATGATATTATTTATAATTCATTTCTCAAATAAGGGAAATTATATTTAATAGTTAAAAGGAGGTTTTCTCAATGTCTTCATTAAAGGAAAAATTTGCTTCAAAACTTGGCCCCATGCGCGAAAAGGTGAGCTCAATCATTAAAGAACACGGAGATGAAAAAATCTCAGACGTCACAATACGTCAAGCTTATGGCGGAATGCGCGCTGTTAAATGCATGGTAACCGAAACATCTGCTCTTGATCCGTATGAAGGTATTCGTTTTCGCGGTTTTAACATCCCCCAGCTTCGAGAAAAATTACCAAAGGCTCCAGGCGGCGAAGAGCCTCTTCCAGAAGGAATCTTTTACCTCCTTCTTACCGGCGAATTGCCCACAGAAGAAGATGTAAAAGAAATCACCAAAGAATGGCAGCAGCGCAGCGCTCTTCCTGACTACCTTATCAATACTCTCAAAGCCATCCCCAAAGACACACATCCCATGACTCAATTCTCACTTGGTATTCTCTCTCTCCAGCAAGATTCCATCTTTTCAAAAAAATACAGAGAGGGAATGAGCAAAATGGAATACTGGGATCCCATGTTCGAAGATTCCATGAACCTTCTGGCAAAGCTCCCCCTGATTGCATCCTACATCTACCGCAAAAGCTACAAGAACGATGAACATATTCCTCCTGACCCTAACCTGGACTGGGGTGGAAACTTTGCCAATATGATCGGTGTAGAGGATGAAAAATTCAAGGAGCTCATGCGGCTTTATCTTGTCATTCACAGTGACCACGAAGGAGGAAATGTTTCAGCCCATACTACACATCTTGTCGGATCTACCCTTTCTGACGCCTACTACTCCCTGTCTGCAGGTATGAATGGATTGGCTGGACCTCTTCACGGCTTAGCCAACCAGGAAGTTCTCCGGTGGATAATGGAAGTGAAGGAAGACTTAGGAGGAGTTCCCTCAAAAGAACAGCTGGTAAAATACCTGTGGGACACCCTACATGCAGGCAAAGTCATCCCTGGATACGGACATGCCGTTCTCCGGCAAACAGATCCCAGATACATGGCTCAGAGAGAATTTGCCCTGAAACACCTCCCAGATGACGAAATCTTCCAGGTCGTTAGCGCCATTTACGAAGTTGCCCCTGATATTCTAAAGGAACACGGCAAAGCGAAAAATCCCTGGCCCAATGTCGATGCACACTCAGGGTGTCTGCTTCTCCACTATGGTATCACAGAGTATGACTTCTACACCGTATTCTTCGGAGCGTCCCGTGCCATTGGCGTTCTCTCCTCGCTGATTTGGGACAGAGCTCTTGGACTGGCAATCGAAAGACCCAAGAGTATCACCACAGAGTGGATTGAAGCTCAGGTTAAAAAGTAAGTAAAAAGTACAGAACTTGTAGTTGGTATCTAACAGTTAGCAAAATTCCTATTTCTGGCTGCCTATCTTTATCAAATCAATGAGCATGCTGTAACCAGTTTCTCTTCTACCTGCGCCGGGGCCAACAACAATAACTTCCCCTAGCGTATCTGTGGTTATGGTGACCGCATTGGTGGCTCCCATAACGCCAGCCAAGGGATGAGCAAGAGCTATCTCCTCTGGAGCCACGGATGCCTTGATATTGCTTCCTTCACGCCAGACCTTCCCGATAAGTTTAAACCGCTTCCCCCGGTTCTTTGCATCGGCAATAGCGGCAGCAGTGATACCGGTAATTCCTTCACAGGGATAATCGAAGGGTTTCCTTCTTGCACCAAAAACAACTTTCGCCAGAATGGTAACTTTAGCAAGCGCATCCCATCCTAAAACATCGGCGTCAGGAACAGCTTCGGCATACCCGAGTTCCTGCGCCTTTTTTAGGGCCTCCTCATAGGAAAGCCCCTCTTCCATGCGCGTAAGTATGTAGTTGGTTGTCCCATTTAATATGCCTTTTATTTCCTGAACAGAGCTTGCAGCAAGTGTTTCCCGAAGGAGGTTGAGAAGCGGGGTCCCACTCATCACAGTCCCCTCAAAAAGAAATCTTACGCCTTTTTCTTGAGCAAGGCTGCTCAATTCTTTGTAAAAAAGGGCTGTTGGGCCCTTGTTAGTGGTAACAACGTGGATACTTCGCTCTAACGCTTTTCGAATGTGGGATGTGGCTGGCTCTGCAGTTTTTATATCTGTGTACGTGGCCTCTAACATTACATCTGCTTCAGCTTTCAGAATCATAGACAAGGCATCTCCTTCATATTTGTATCCGGATAAATCAAACAAGGATTCGCCGGATTTAACCTTTTCTAAAGCCTCTTTAAGGTCTAGCCCATCATTATTATAAATGCTGCCTTTTAGCTTGTCTGAAATGCCGATAACCTGGAAGTCTATTCCATATTCTTTAGAAAGATTCTCCTCTTTTTCAACCAAAAGTTCTGCTAACCCTTGGCCTACAGTCCCAAAGCCAATAAAAAGTAGACGCATTTTTATCCTCCTGAAAATAAAAGATAATTATAAACTAACTCGAACAAAGATTCCATAATTGCTACTCAAGAATATCTAGATGAAAACAGCTTATGGCTTAATAACTAAAAACTCAAAGCTCAAAACTGACATTCGTAAGTCGTAAGCCGTAAGCCGTAAAGAGCTCAAAGCTCAAATTTGGTTTAAAGTATAATGTTTAATGTTTAATGTTATTTATTTTTTACCTTAAACCTTCAACCTTAAACCAGTTTTGACAGATTAATGCTTGCAGCCAAAGCATTTTTCAAATAGAATTTAAAGCCTTAAAAGATGAAGTTATACAAATCCTCTAGCAAATTTCTACAGCAAAAAGATTCTTTGTAATCAGCCGCAAGCAAATAATTATGACTATTATTCATATTTTATAATAAAAAAGGAGAAGAGTCATGCATTTTAAACTTTTGGCCACAAGGGATCTAAAAGCCATGGACGCCCTGATTGATTCATACGGAGGAGCAGAAGAGATTTCCAAAAAAATCGAATCATTGAGGAATTACGAAACCAGGAAAAACATCGCTGGGGAAAAAGGTTTTGGAGAGATGCTGGAAAAAGCCGAAGAATATGCAAAAGATTTTGCCAAGGTTGAGGACTTTGTAGAGAAGAACGGAATTACTTTAACCAAAAAAGGAATCTGCACTGCCCAGGTCTCTGGATTTCAGGGAGCACAGCCCACCTTTGAATGTGTAAGAAGAGTAGCAGAGAACGGAGATGTTCTTTTCCCTACGGAGATGATATCGGTTGTTGGCTTGACAGATGAATACGTCTACAGTGGTGACCTCATTTCGGCCCTTGCAATGGCCGAAAATATACTAGGAGCAAGCAAGTTCTGCTCAACAAATCTTTTGGGGACTCCCCTTCTTGAAGAAAGGTTCGCCAGAGTTGAGAAAGTGACCGGTGAAAAATTCGAGAGAGCTGATGTGGGAAATGGGCTAAGCCAGATCATCCTAAAGAACATGGGTACAGCATTTGGCAACTTTGGAGGTATTGAAGTAGGCAACAACAACCATCTTGTCTATCTCGACGGAATAACCAGGGCTATCCTTACAACAGGGGCAAATTTCTTCCTTAATCCAAGCTGGTCAACCATTGTTGCGGCATGTTATTACGCCAGGGAAATTTCTAATCTTTCCTTTAAAATATCCATGCTCTTATCTACTCAAAATATAATCCAATTTAGAATGCTTTTAAACATTTTTAAAGAATATCTTCGCGATGACGGAACTACTCCCATCTATGAAATTAACATTGGAAACGCAGTTACTCCTGAAACCTTTATCCAGTGCAGCCAAGAGCTTGAAGCATCAGGGCTCAGTATTTTCCTCGCCGCTCATATCAGGATAAATCCAGATTTAGGTATGGCAAATTTCAACTGGACCGAAAGTGCTTTCAAAGTCCTCGACGCTGGACATGATCTGACAATTAAATACGAAAGCGACGGAGAATCGCGTCCTTATGATACCATGGAAGCATATTTTCTCTCAGACGAGGAAAGGAACGAAAAAGCCGATTTAATCGGCGATGTGATATATCATAAGTGTATAAGGTGCGATAAAGACACTAAAGAGATAATGAGAAGAGGCCACAAAGTCAGGTTTGCAAAGACCTCCTACAGAAAATAAATTCTGTAAATAAAACGCCTAAGGATACCATATAGACCAAAGGAAGAATCAATAAAAAATTTTATGAAAGAATGGAATGGAACTCCTTACCCAGAGATGTTGAGAGAACTTCCTGAGATCGATATTTCGATTAAGGGAATAAAAGGCTGGCTTCTCCAGAGTGAAGATAAGCAGGTTGTATTTTTCGACATTGAGCCTATCGGCGAGATGCCTCCTCATTCGCATTGTGCACAATGGGGCCTAATGGTCGAGGGCGAAATGAGATTGACAATAGGGGAAGAATCAAGAGTCTACCGTAAGGGCGACTGGTACTACATTCCTCCAGGAGTTTTACATTCAGCCACATTTCTCACAAGAGTAAATGTTATAGATATCTTTGACGACCCAGAGCGCTATAAAATAAAATGACAAAGATAATCCAATATAGTTTAAGGTTTAAAGTTTAAGGTTTAAGGTCTTTATTTTTTTCATTTATTATTAATCCTTAAACATTAAACATTCAACCTTAAACCAATTTGTTTAGGATTTTTGAGTTTGGAATTTTAAAAGTTAGAGGTCAAACATGAAATCATTATTTACTAGCATCATGAAAAAATTCGAAGGGTACGCCATTGGAATAATGATGAAGTACCTGAAGGACCCAGAGATAATCTCTTTTGCAGGGGGGTTGCCCAGCAGTGATGTTTTTCCTGTGGATCTCATTCAGAAAGCCGCGGAAAAGTCATTAAAAGAAAACTCGGACCATGTGCTTCAATATTCTCCCATTCCCGGAGAGAAAGAACTAATGCAGGCAATAATAGAGTACTTAAAAACAGACAATATCAAAATCGAACCTGAAAATATAATAATCACTACATCTGGACAGCATGGGATTGATCTCATCGGAAGGCTGTTCCTTGAACCCAAAGATGCAATCGCCATCGATCTTCCTACTTTTGGGGGAGCTTTAGCCGCTTTCGAAATGGAAGATGCTCAATACATCGCTATGGAAATAGAAGAAGATGGATCAGATATAAAAGGCATGGAGGCAGGAATAGAAAATTTAATAAATCAAGGTAAGATGCCCAAATTTATATATGTTGTTCCAGATTTCCAGAACCCTTCAGGAATAACCATGAGCCTCGAGAAAAGGCATGCTCTTCTAACATTGAGTGAGAAATACAGTATTCCTCTAGTTGAGGACAGCCCATACAGGGAACTAAGATACAGGGGCAAACATCTTCCTTCCATCTACTCCCTGGATAGAAACCGAGGGAATGTTATTGGCCTTTATACTTTTTCCAAGATTCTCTGTCCTGGCATTAGAGTCGGTTTCAATATTGGTCCCCCTGAAGTCATCGAGAAGTTCACTTTCATAAAGGGAGCAAATATTCTCAACACACCTAAACTTAATCAGGATATCTGCACCGCTTTCCTGCGCGAATACGATCTAGATGCTCACTTTAAAAAGGCTGTTGCATACTATACTGAGAAACTGAACTTTTTTCTAGAAGCTATGGAAGAGAATTTCCCTTCAGATATGGGTGTAAATTGGACAAAGCCTGAAGGAGGACTGTTCCTTTGGGTTAAGGTTCCAGAAGAAATAAATACTTTAGAGCTTTTCTATACGGCAATCGAAGAGAAGGTTGCCTTTGTTCCAGGACATGTTTTTTATCCTGAAGGCTATCGCAAGTATAACACAATGAGGATAAACTTCTCATTTCCAACAATGGAGGAGATTGTCGAAGGAGTTAAGAGGTTGAGCTCTGTAGTAAAGAGATATAAGGCTAAGAAAAAAAAGTAAGGGAAATTCTATCAAAGCACAGGAGGAATCATGACTGATGAACCACAATACGGACCAGGTGTTCTAAAATATATTGAAGAAGCTAAAAAAGTATTGAACCAAAGAGAAAAGGCCCTGATGACATCATAGAAGACCTCGACCAAGCCCTCCGCTCTATCTGAGTGAAATATAAAAAATGAATGACAGGGCGACTGGGGGACGGGGCGACAGGGAGATGCCTATAGCTTATTGTATTTGTATGTGTTGAATTTTGAGGGATATTATTTTAAAATAGGTATGCATGCAAAAAATTAGAATCCTCGGAAATAACAGCCTTCAGCTAAAAGGAAAAATCAAAATCAGTGGCGCCAAAAATGCAGTTTTGCCATCTATCGCTGCCTCACTTCTAACT
>DAOVDU010000052.1 GCA_030669305.1 Candidatus Aminicenantota bacterium | reverse complement strand
TCACTGAATTAAAGATGATTTATCAGGCTTGCTAAGTAGGCAGCCCCGAAACCGTTGTCAATATTAACAACGCCCACTCCGCCCGGGCAAGAATTGAGCATTGCCAGAAGAGCAGCCAATCCGTTTAAGCTTGCTCCATAGCCCACACTTGTTGGAACCGCAATGATCGGAATATTAGTGATACCAGCGATTACACTGGGCAACGCACCTTCCATGCCGGCTGCAATTATGATTACCCTTGCGTGTTTTATTTTTTCATACTCACCAAACACTCTGTGCAGGCCTGCCACTCCGATATCATATATTTTTTCGACCTCATTGCCTAAGATATCACAGGTTATTGCTGCCTCCTCTGCAATAGGAATATCTGATGTTCCTGCTGTTATGACGACTATTTTCCCCCTTCCCTGAGGAGGTTTTTGTTTTTTGAGATAAATGGTCTTAGCTTGAGAGTTATAGCAGACTTCAGGAATTTTTTTCTTTATTTTCTCATAGATGTGGGAATCCACCTTGGTTATAAGAAGATTGCTTCCTTTTTTAAGGATCTCTTGCGAAATTTTTAATATTTGTTCCTCTGTCTTTCCTTGGCCGTAGATAATCTCAGGAAAGCCACGTCTCAGCTCACGGTGATGATCGATTTTTGCAAAGATTAAATCTTGATAGGGATAATCCTTTAATGCTTTAAGAGCTTTTTTGGGGGTAAGTTTACCTTTATGGACCTTATTCAAGATTTCTTCAAGCTGAGATTTCATCTAACATATTCTATCATAAACATTTCTAGAAATGCTAGATACCCAATCAGTTTTGTAAGTCCATTTGGTTTATCTGGTTTATTTGGTTTATGAATATAGGCAAGACAATGCCCTATTGGGCAGGCAAGACAACGCTTCGCTGGCAAGACAAAGAGGCAAGACATATGTTGGTTTAATGTTGAAGGTTTAAGGTTTTAAAATTCTTCACCTTAAACATTAAACCTTCAACATTAATCCTTAAGAAAATGGTGAATGGTGAATGGATTTTTCTGCTTACGGCTTACGAAATTAGTTTTGAGCTTTGCGTTTTATATGCCTCTAGCATTTAAAGTTTATAAATACTAAGTTACTGGGTCACTGAGTCACTGAGTTACTGAATATCATTTGACAGATTGTTATGGTTATAAGTTATACTTGTTTTGGAGTGCTGTTTTAATGATACAAAAAGGTACAATCAAGAAAGAGGTATTGTTTTCAGGGATAGGCGTGCATTCGGGAAAGCAAGTTGAACTTTGGTTAAAGCCTTCGTCCTCAGGAGAAATCATTTTTAGGCGGATTGATTTAGATAATTCCGAATTTCATCTTGACCCAAAAAAAATTGAGGCGAAAAACTGTTCTATCCTAGTAACAAAGAAGGGAAGAATTCAAACGCTCGAACATTTTATGGCAGTTCTTTTCATGCTTGGTGTTGACAGCTTAATCCTAGAATTAAACGGTGAAGAAATTCCTATTGTTGATGGCAGTGCATTTCCTTTTGTCGAGGCTATCCTCAAGGCTGGAATAAAGCCCCTTCAAGAGAAGAAAAAATCTATAAAAATTCTTAAACCGTTTATCATTCAGGAAGAAGATGCTTTGATTTCTGTTGTTCCTGATTCAGATTTTAGAATAACCTATTTAATTGAATATGATCACCCGGCTATCGAGAGCCAGGAATTAAGCTTGTCTATTAATAAGGAAAATTTTATTAAACAAATTGCTCCAGCCCGAACTTTCGGATTCTTAAAAGATGTCCCTGCCCTTCGGGCTCAGGGGTTAGCTCTTGGGGGGTCTTTGGAAAATGCAATTGTCCTTGATGAGAGAAGCATTATAAACGGGCCACTTCGTTTCCCTGATGAGTTTGTACGCCATAAGATTCTGGATTTTATAGGAGATCTCTTTCTTCTGAACTCATCCATAATCGGACATTTTAAGGCTCATAGAGCAGGTCACAGTCTTCATTTGAAAGCAGTCCATTTTATTTTGGACAATCCTGAATACTGGACATACGAATAAAACTTAAAACTGACTTTGTAAGCCGTAAGACGTAAGCCGAAAAATCCATTCACCATTTACCATTCGCCATTCCCTTATTCTTCGTCAGTATGGCAGTTCAGCAGTATATCAGTATTCCCCATTCACCATTTTCTTAAGGATTAAGGTTGAAGGTTTAATGTTTAAGGTTTAAGGCAAGAAAGCTATTAACCATTCACCATTTACCATTTAAATGGACTATTGGATAAGGGATTAGGGGTTATGGATTATGGATTAAATTCGGAGTGAGAAAGCTCAAAGCCGATTTCGGTTAGTCTGTTAATCAGTTAATCGGTTAGTCTGTTATTTTAATTAAAATATTTAACTGACCAACTGATTAACTGACCAACTGAACTTATGAGATTGCCACAGCGCTTCGCAATGACACAACGGGCCAAACGGACATAACGGTCTAAACTGATTGTTTCTAGCTTTTTTCTTGTAAAAGATAATATTCTGATATAAAATTGCTAAACTTATAGTACAAATAATGTTTGGGAGATAAACAGTGACTGAAGTAAAAGAAAAAGTCAAAAGAGATCAATACCAAAAAGCTCTTTCTGCTTATGCTCAAGCCTTGAAAGTTTTTCACAAAGGTGAATATGGAAAAGCCTCAGAGGCGCTTAAAGCTTTCTTGGGAAAACATACTTCTGAGATAGAATTTGTTGATCGGGCTAAAATTTATCTCGCGATTTGTGAAGGGAGGCTGAAAAAAGAATCAATTCCGTTGAAAACGTTTGATGATTACTACCAATACGGTGTTTATAGATTAAATCAAGGAGAATACAAAAAAGCCCTAGAATTATTAGAGAGAGCTCGAGATAAAAAACCCAAAGAAGGCAAAATTTTCTATTTAATGGCACTTACCTACTGCTTAATGAAGGAGACAGAACAGTGTTTGGAGAATTTGAAGAGAGCCATTCAATTAGATAAATATTTTAAAATATTGGCTCAAAATGAGGAAAATTTCGAAGTAGTAAGGAAAAATAAAAAGTTTAATCTGATAACAAGAATGGCATGAGACAAAATTTTATTGCTCTTATTTTAGCCGCAGGAAAGGGAACCAGATTCAAGTCAGAAAAAATAAAGGTTCTCCATCCACTTCTGGGAAAGTCTATGCTTCGATTTGTAGTGGATTGTATTTTTAGATTAAACCCAGCAAATATTTACGTGGTTGTCGGTTATCAAAAAGAGGAAGTCAAAAAAGAAACTTTCTCAAAGAAAGTTGAGTTTGTTGTCCAGAAGGAACGGTTAGGAACAGCCCACGCAGTGCTCGCAGCAAGAGAGATACTTCAGAAACAGCAGGAAAAGGATGTCCTTGTCATGAATGGCGATTTAGTGCTCCTTAGAGCTGAGATGCTGATGCCTATGTTGAAACTTCACCAGAAAGAAGATAACTCCCTGACGTTTTTAAGTGCTGAATTGGAGAATCCAAGAAGTTTTGGACGTATCATCCGTGGTGAGAGCAATCTGATAAAAATTGTCGAAGAAAAAGATGCAACACCTTCCCAGCGATGTATAAAAGAAAGTAATGTTGGAGTTTATCTTTTTAAAATCAAGGATCTCCTTGAAGCTTTGCCTAAAATTTCGAATAAAAATAAGAAAGGTGAATATTATCTTACAGATATCATTGAAATAATGTCTCGGGAGAAGAAAAAGATAGGCACCTACAAGACTCCTGAAAGCAGCGAAGTCATAGGCATCAATGACCGGAATGAACTGGCCAGAGCTATCGAAATCCTTCGCAGAAGAAAAATCAAATCTCTTGCTGAATCAGGAGTAACTATTTATGATCCAGCTTCAACCTGGATTGACCTTGATGTCAAAATTGGAAGGGATACTACAATCTATCCCTCTGTGATTGTAGAAGGAAAATCAGTGATCGGGAAGCAGTGCAAGATTTATCCGTTTTCCCATGTCGTCGATTCTAAGATAGGGGATAGAGTAAATATTTTAACATCCACGATGATCGAGAAAAGCATAATTAAGGATGATTCTCGGGTAGGCCCTTTCACCCATCTAAGGTCTAAATCTGTCCTTATGCGGGGAACAAAAGTTGGAAATTTTGTTGAAATGAAAAACACCGTATTTGGGAGGAATTCTAAAGCTGGGCATTTTTCCTACTTAGGAGATAGTGAAATCGAAGAAGATGTCAATATCGGTGCAGGGACCATTACCTGCAATTATGATGGTCAAAAGAAGAATAAAACCGTTATCGAGGCAGGTGCTTTCATAGGTTCTGGGACTGAACTAGTGGCGCCTGTAAAAGTAGGGAGGGAAGCTTACATTGGAGCTGGTTCGACTATAACAAAGGATGTATCACGCGAAGCTCTGGCCGTTGCTAGGAGCAAACAGGTTGAAAGGCCAGGCTGGGCCAGAAGAAAAAGAAAAAAAACAGACTAACAGATTTGAGTTTTAAGTTTGTTCACCACTTTACCTTAACCGTCACCCGGGCTTGCCGCGGCTGCTGCTTTCCCCAAATCTGCCCAAAGATAGAAATGTCTTCTTTAACAAAAGAAATGGGTTTCTGACTGTTAAGAACATTGAGAACATCAAGTCTTAGAGTCAAAAACATGCTCTGAGGGAGTTGGAAGCTTCCAAGTGCAAATTCCTTTTCTACCCCAAAATCCAGGTAAAAATGGGAGGGGGTTTTTTTTGAGCCCCTGGTTTCCGGAAAAGAATAATATCCGCCGAAAAAGGGAACATAGCCTAATTTTTCCCAATAATATCCTGAAATCCATTCAAAGGCCGAGGATAAGACTAATCCATAGGGAGCAATGAATACAGTGTTGAGTTTGAAGTTGTGGTCAATTGAGTAAGGGAGTTTTCCATACCAGCCTTCGTCACCAATCCCTCTTCCTCCCAGTCCGCCCAGGGCCAAGTCCCATTTCTTTTTTTCTTCTTCTAATCCAGGAATATTGGGGATATTGATATGATTTCCGAAGAGTCCTAAATAATTGGTATTTCCTTCTTCCTGAGACCACGAGCCTGTTTCTGTCTGACCTGGGTTGGTCCCCTTTGCTGAGGAGTGGCTGTAGGATGCATTCAGGAAAAAGTTGTCCATGATTTTTCCGTTCAGCTCTAGCTCTATACCCTGGTAGTTTCGTCTTTTGTATTCAAAATTGTCATAGAGGAATTCATACCCTGTGTAAGGATTAAACATTGCAAGAACTTCGAGCAAATCCGTCGCCTTTGCACGGACATAACGAACTATAAACGCCCAGTCAGTTCCGAGCTTGCGATCAAACTCGATCAAATAACGTATGAGAAAATTCGGCTTCAAACCCTTGGCAATTTTAAAGGGTTGAATTTTTTGCTCGTTTTCAAATTCCCAGTTTAAATAATTGTGAATTTCGTTTTCGGTGGGGTTGAGAGGCCCTTCCCATCTGTATGTGCGGAAGGTAAGGCCAGCACCAGAGTTAAGTATACCCAGAGGCATAGTAGTGATAAGGTCTGAGAATCTTCCCCATCCGAGTTTCAAGACGTTCTTCCCGTCACCTGTTAGGTCGACGGCTATGGAAAGGCGTGGCGAGAGGAAATCATTAAAATTCCAGGACCAGAGTTTTTCATTGTTGTTATCGAGGCATAGCTGTGTTTGGCTTCGCAAGCCTGCCATAAGGGTGAATCTTTTCCAGGAGATTTTATCTTTGAGAAAGATTCCAATGCCCCGGGCAGAATTGATGAAGTTAAACTTACCATATTCATAGAAGAACGTTGGTGTTCCCTGTCCTCCTTGCCATGACTTAAAGTAGAATTTTGTCCCGCTGTCGAATCCGTTATCAGGAAAGAGATCTTCGCCCTTTCCAGTGAAATCGACTGCAAATTCTGATGAGAAGGTATAATATTCAAAACCCATGTTGATCTCATGGTGGCCTATGGTTTGTGTTTCCAAATGTTTCGTGAGTTTAATATTAAAGTCCAGCCTTTTCTGGTCATCTGTGATATTGCCATAAGAATTATGAATATTCTGGGCAAGATCCTCGATATAGTACTGGGCAAGATTCAAGTCTTCATCAATTGGTTCAATAAAAGAATCCCTTTTGACCTGTCCCAGGCCTGCTTCTATGAATGTTGAAGAATTTAAAATTCCCTTGTAATTAATCCGGAATATGAGATCGGAAAAGTTTTTATGTTCGAACAAATCCGGGATTCCTGTTCCGCCTTTCTGTCCTAATGATTTATTGAATATTGCTGTTAATGAAAGATTATGGTTGTTATTTATCGCATAACTGAGTTTTGCGAAAAGGTTTTTGGTGCGTGTTGTTTTTTTTCCCTCGGGGACGAAAAGGTAATCGACTGTAGTATCCCTTGTTTGTTCTGTATCGGTGAAGAAATTGTTCGAGAGGAAAAACCACAGCTTGTCTTTAATGATAGGACCTCCAAGATTGAAATACCAGTTATAGTTAGAGAATTTATCGGGCTCGCTCACAACTGCGAGCTGCTCTTTGCGGGATGACTGAAGCTTTTTATCCATGAAGACGAGGGAAAATTCTCCTGTGAAATCATTGCTTCCGCTTTTGGTTACCATGTTGATGATACCACCGTAGGCTGAACCATATTCTGGGCTGAAAGGGTCAGAGATAACCTGAATCTCTTCTATGGAATCAAAATTTAAGCTCATTCCGGAATTCTTCAACCTTACTCCACTTATTGAAAGTCCATCAACGATCCAGTTGTTGCCTTCTTCCCCTTCTCCTCGAAAACTTGGCTGACCCTCTGTTGATATTCCCCGCCTTGTATTAACTCTGACTCCAGTAACACCCGGGGTGAACTTGATAACGTCGACAACAGTGCGGTTCTGAACGGGAATTCTTTCCAAATCTTTACTGCTAAAAAGGTAACTTGTATCGGTTGAAGTTTTATCGATAAGAGGAGGCGTCGCTATGACTATGATTTCTTCCTTTATCTTGGATAATTTCATTGCGACTGTTAGATAAATCACTCTTCCCAGGCGAACAATGACATTTTCCTGTATGACAGAGCTGAACCCTTCAAGCTTAAAATTCAAGGTGTATTTTCCCACAGGAAGGAGAGGGAAGTTAAAATCGCCATTTTTTAGTGAGAATATTGTTCGAATACCCTGAAGACTTGGACTTTGAGCGATTATCTCAACTGCTGGCAGTCCTTCATTGTATTCATCTAGGACTCTTCCCTGGATTTCGCCTGTCTCAATAGCGAGAGATCGAATGCAAAGGAAGAAAAAAAGGCCCAGAAATAAAAGGATTAATTTTTGTTTGCTCATATTTTTTCCCTCTTGATTATAAAGCAACATAGGATCAAAACTGTTATTTTGTTATTTAAAAGGCAAGACAACTTATAAAGTTGAGATTGCCACGGCGCTTCGCGCCTCGCAATGAAACCCCTTTTACTCGCCTTGCGTGTCTTGTCCGTCAAACTCGCCTTGCTTTTTTATTTTACAGACTAACTGACTAACAGATTAACCGACTAACAGTTTGTTTCATCTTTTTTTCCGTACTTTTTGATGAGTTTTTCAGTGAATTCCCGGGCTTTTGTATCCGTATGTTGTTTGGGAGGAGTTTTTATAAAATAGGATGCAGGTGCATGAAGGGCTCCCAGGAGCTTTTTCGATAATCTGAGAGAGGTATTTTCCAATTTTCGTCATTCTTTCAGGTCGCCTTTCCTAATTTATTTTGTTTTTCAACTTTTTTAACATGGAAAATTCTTTGGAGTGCTGTAAAGTTGGAAGCAAGAGCGATGGTTCCAAGAACTCCTATAATTGCAGGATCGAAGACTTTGAAAAGAGGGCCTACAAGGGAACCGAGCGATAGAAGAACTATCCTTTCAGCCCTTTGCATCACTCCTATTTTGCAATCAATTCCCAGCCCTTCGGCCCGGGCTCTTGTATAGCTTACCATAGTTGAGCTAAAAAAAGTAAAAAATGTCAGCCATAGAGCCCAATGATTTATGAAATAAAGCGCAAGGCCGAAATATATGAAAAACTCTGAGTATCTATCTAAGGTTGAGTCAAATATGGCACCAAACAGGCTCTTTTGTCTGGTTCTCGCGGCGACCTTGCCATCCAGTACATCGAATGCTCCACAAATGACGATCGAAACTCCAGCCCAAAAAGGCTGCTTTAAAAAGAAAAAAACACCAGCGCCTATTCCAGAGAATAGAGCTAAAGTGCTTAATGTGTTTGGGCTGATTTTGAGGCTGACAATAAAAGAGGCCACTCTATTTAGAGTGTTGTCTGAAAATATCATCAATTTTTTTGGCAGTATGCGTACTGCCTCATATATTTGGCTGTTCATTTCTAACTTGCTAGATCATCGAATATAGCAGAGAAAACATAATTAATCTAATATTAATCGTAATTCAAGTCAATATAACTCTTTTTTTACTCGATTTTGATTTTTTTCTTTTTTTCTACTTTCTTTTTTTCTTGTTTCTCCAAAGCTTCTATTTTAGCGTCTATAAGGGAACGAAAAGCAAAAAGCATTTCCTTTCTCGCATTGATAAAATGGCCAACAGTCTTTTCAGGGAGGAAAATAGAAAGCAGCTCCTCAGGAATGCAGATTCTAATTTCTTTTGTTTTTCCTTCGATCATTGTTTTACCTCCTTTCTTAAAATGATTCTTATTACTAGATAATCTTTTGGCGGAAGCTTATTTTAAGTTTTTCCTTCTCAAACTTTGCGCTTTTGATTGAATAATTAAGCAGTGTTTGAGGCAAAAGAATATTTCTCTTGTAATTTCCAACTCTGATGATAAGCTCCTCCTCATTCCTGTAAAGGTCTAAATCCTTTTTTTCCACAAAAGGCAGATTCAGAAACATATCAAATCCGCCCTTAGCCTTTTCGATGACGATAGGTTTTTTAGAAAGGAACAACTGAGTCGGGTTTTTGTTGCCGTAAACTTTTTTGGCTATTTTTAATAGGAGTTCAATACCTACGATTTCTTGATCAAGAAATTCTAGAGTGAAAATAGGGAGAGGAGAAAAACATTCCTTGATCATTTGTAGATAAGTGGCTTGAATGGTTTTCCAATTCTTAAAATAAGCATCTGTAACTCCTGGCGGAATCATGCGGTTGACAATGATTGAATCGACAGAATAACCAAAGAGATTAAAAAAAGTAAAAGCTCTTTGAGCTTCTTTGATGACCATCTTTTCAGGGTTCAGAACAAGGCGGATGGATGTCTTTTTGTTGTCTGAAAGAATTTCTTTCATTTCAGCAAGTTGAGTAGTCAACTTTTGCATGGCTTCAAAGATTTTATCCTCAGGGAAAGGGAAGGGGAAGACTCTGTTCGCTACTGGTCTTATAGCTTTGGCTGCTGTTCTTTGGATAGGAAAAATATGTTTAAGATACCAATTTGTTATTTCAGGAGCACTCAGGAGTCTCAGTGTATCTCCTGTAGGAGCACAGTCCACTATGATAACGTCGTAATCTGACGTTTTATTATAGTTATGGATTTGCGTAAGGCTGAAGAGTTCCTCCATTCCTGGAAAAACACTCATTTCCTCGGCTTCAATTTCATCGATTCCCTGGGACGCAAAAAGAGCTGTTAGATACTTTTTAATATCTCCCCATTTTTTCGTGATCTCCTCGAGCGCATTGATCTCCTGTCCGAATAAATTCGGAACGATCTGTTTAGGCTGATTGGAAATGTGAGTCTCGAAAGAATCAGAAAGGCTGTGAGCCGCGTCAGTTGAAATGATAAGGGTTTTGTATCCGTTTTTGGCCGAGAGGAGGGCAGAGGCGGCGGCAAGAGTAGTTTTCCCGACTCCGCCTTTTCCAGTAAAGAGAATGATCCGCATGGTTCACCTACACACCTACAAATATTCTATCATATTTAGAGCAATAAAAATAATACGCAGATAAAAATCTGTTTGTCAGTTTTGAGTTCCTGTCTGCCTACTGACTTCTGATCTTGTTGGTTTAGAATGGTTATGATATAATCGTTCCCACCTGCCGGGGTGGCGGAATTGGTAGACGCAAGGGACTTAAAATCCCTCGTAGGTTATCCTACGTGCCGGTTCGAGTCCGGCCCCCGGCACCATTTTTCTTTCTAATCCCCTGAAAACATAATAATTAACGTAACCACGCCAAAACAGACGAAAACAAGCGAAACTAGGCATTTTTGGTTTATTTTGTCATGTTTTCGTTCCTGAGACATCCCTGGCACTAGAATAAATGGAATTGAATTTGGAATAAGTTGTGACTTTTACCGTGTGAAGGTTGAATCGAAAAAAATAAATCCAATAAAATTAAGTAATTAGCACTATTTTCAATCGCTTAGAAAAAATTTTCTCTCGATATTTTTAAATGCCTTTTTGTCACGAAATAGTCACGGAATTTATTCTAATATAATCTCTGACTCAAAAATAAGAGGAGTGGTGTTTCAAAATTAAACAGGCATAAATCTCTTTTGTGTCTTATTCGTATCTAAGAGCTTCAATAGGATCAAACTTTGATGCCTTTTTGGCGGGATAATATCCGAAGAATATTCCTACCGATCCTGAAAAGAAAAAGGCAAGAGCGACAGCACCAAATGAGATAAGGGTCTGCCATCCGGTAAACTGTGAGATCATCTTTGATCCGGCTACTCCTGCTCCGATCCCAATAATGCCTCCAATTACACTCAAAACGATAGCCTCTGTTATAAACTGGAGAAGTATATCTTTTTCCCGAGCTCCCACGGACATTCTTATGCCAATTTCTCTGATCCGTTCCGTTACAGATACAAGCATGATGTTCATGATTCCGATTCCACCAACAAGAAGAGAAACTGACGCTATCCCGCCGAGAAGTATGGATAGTATCTTGGTTGATTCTGAGGCTCCTTCCGCAACGTCAGACATATTTCTTACATTAAAGTCATTTTCCGCTCCGGGTGCGATTTTGTGACGAATTCGCAGTAATTCCTCGATTTGCCTCTGGGCCTCAGCAGTTTTCTCCCTGGATACTGCTGAAACATCAATTGATTGAATGTGATCGATTCCAAAAAGTCTCTTTTGGGCGGTTGAATAAGGCAAAAGAATCACATCATCCTGATTGAACCATCCACCCGATTCTCCCTTTGCTTCAAGAACCCCTATAACCTTGAAAGGAATTCTATCTATCCTTATAGTCTTCCCAACAGGATATTCTCCTTCAAAAAGGCTGTCACTCACTTCATTTCCCAGAACACAGACCTTTTGTGCTGTATTGACCGCGGATTCATCAAAGAAGATACCTTCTATAATTTCCCAGTTTTTAATCTCATGGTAATTGGCGCCAACACCTTGAATGGAGGTATTCCAGTTTTTACTTCCATAAACAACCTGTGCTCTTCCATTAACATTGGGGGAAGTGTATTTTACTGCATCACATTGTTCTTCAATTGCTTTTGCATCTGCTTCTGTGAGAGATGCTAACGTGCCGCTTCCCCCAGAAACACCACGAAAAGAGGAGCTACCAGGAGAGACAAAAAGTAAATTTGTTCCCATGGAATCAAATTTTTTTTCTACTTCAACCTTGGCTCCCTGTCCAATGCTGACCATTGCAACGACTGAGCCCACTCCGATGATTACTCCCAGTGCAGTCAGAAATGAGCGCATTTTATTCCGCTTTAATGCTCTCAGCGCAACTGGAATTGTTTTGATTGTATTCAATTTTGTTCTTTTCCTGGCCTTCCGGTTCTCCATGTTTAATTCATTGTTTGAAATTGGCTTGGAATTAGCACTTCTTTTTGTGGTTTCTTCCTTCTCAATCAGTCCATCTCTGATGTGAATTATTTTTTCAGCCTCCTTTGTCACATTAGGATCATGTGTAACCAGAATGATTGTGATGTTTTTTTCTTTATTAAGCCTCCTAAATAGGTACATAATCTCTTTGCTTATTTTGGAATCCAGATTTCCTGTAGGCTCGTCTGCAAGAATAAGCGAGGGGTTGTTAACCAGAGCTCGGGCAATGGCTACTCTCTGGCTTTCTCCTCCGGACATCTGGTTAGACTGGTGATGTTCGCGGTTTTTCAGCCCCACAGAAGAGAGTGCATTTATAGCTAGGTCGTGGGCATCTTTGTTTTGGATGTTTGAGTACAACAATGGGAGTTCTGTGTTTTCCAATGGTTGGCTTATCCAAGCAGCCAATGATATTCATCAGTGTAGATTTCCCAGAGCCTGATGGTCCCATGATGGCAACAAAATCTCCCTGATTAATGGAATAAGATATTCCTCTCAA
This sequence comes from Candidatus Aminicenantota bacterium, assembly GCA_030669305.1. Classification (GTDB taxonomy): domain Bacteria; phylum Acidobacteriota; class Aminicenantia; order Aminicenantales; family Aminicenantaceae; genus DAOVDU01. The sequence goes on along the minus strand of DAOVDU010000052.1, from coordinate 1,169 downwards.
TGCCTCGACTTCAGTCTCGCCCATTTTGTAGATCTTCGCTATGTTTTCCAGCTGAATGAGAATGCCATTTCTTTTCATTTGTTTCCTCCTGCTCATGATTACTTGGAATTTAATCTTAGCGTAACACTCTCATCATATCTCTCATAGAATCATTACTTTTTGAGCTCTGGCTTGATTCGGCTCCGGATGCGAGACCGGTAATGACCTTTTGCCCTTCCTGAAGTCCTCCTCCACTGACTTCTGTATAGCTGCTATCAGCAACTCCTTTTTTTATGGGGACTGGCTTGAGTTTTCCGTTTTCATCAATTATCCAAACCCTAGAAATGTTTGTCTTCGAAGTATCCCTCGCACCCGAATTTGTTCTGTCAGCTGCCTGTCCCTTCAATTGTGATCTTTGATTTTTTTTAACCTGTTCATCTGCTTGAAATGTCTGGACATTTCCTGCTTGCCTCTCATCGCGGATGTCTCCAAATATATTCTTTATTTCATCAGAACTTAACTGAGAAGTGAAACGCAGAGCTGAGTTTGGGACACGTAGAGTGTTTTTTGCCTCATCTACAACCACAGAGACTGTTGCAGTCATTCCCGGTCTTAGTTTCATATCCTGGTTTTCCACTTCGACGATTGTTGTATATGTCACAACATTTTGAATGATTTCTGGCGAATACCTTACTTGTTTTACTGTACCGGCAAAGGATTCTTCTGGATAGGCATCCACAGTGAATGTCACCTTTTGATTTTCTTTGACCTTACCGATATCTGCCTCATCCACGCTGCATTCTACTTGCATTTCGCTTAAATCGTTAGCTATCTGAAAGAGCACAGGTTTTCCTCCCTTATTTTTATCCTTTCTTAAGCATTTTACTGGTCTCTTCTATCTCCTATTAATTAGACATCAGAAAAGTTCGTTGTATTCCAGCGAAGCGTTTTCAAGTCAAATCAATGCTCGCGATGCCTTCCCTTACTCTGGCTAACAACGTTTTAGCCAATGATGCTATTCGAAGGCTAGCCTTGAAGGCAGGGGAAAAGAAAATCTACCATACCTTCGTCGAAAAAAACAACAGCGGCAGCCCCATAAGGAGCCAGGAAGACAAGTACTACATGCTAAGGAATATGCTTCATTCCATCAACAGGGCTATGGAGAACAAAAGGGTTTCGCCTTCTGTTCG
>DAOVDU010000113.1 GCA_030669305.1 Candidatus Aminicenantota bacterium | reverse complement strand
CCATTTACCATTTTCTTAAGGTTTAAGGTTGAAGGTTTAATGTTTAAGGCAAAAATGAAACCTTAAACTTTAACATTAATCCTGAAACCTAATCTGTCTTGCTTGTCTTGATTATATACCTAAGCCAAATAACCTGTGGGCTTGATGAATCAAGCCCCTACAAGAAAACAAACCAGATAAACCAGATAAACCAAGCAAACTGTATAAACTGACTAAACTGAAAGGGATTGACCGAATTTTAGACTTTTGAATGGATATTATATAGAATGATTTCATGGCATTTGGAAAGAGAAAGTTTTCCCAGCTTTTTTTGGATATCGTTGGGAAGCCATTGGAACAGTCTGTCCAGCTTTGTGAACATTCAAACTTTAGAATTGGCGGCAGTGCGGATTATTTTTTTAAGGCCACATTAGCCTTGGATCTCGTGAAGACCATTCGTTTAGCCAGAGAAAATTCCCTTCCATATTATATTATTGGCAAAGGATATAATCTGTTGTTCGATGATATGGGTTTTCGTGGACTCATCATTAAAAACTGCGCAATAGGAATAAAAAGAATAGGGAAAGGAAAGATAGAAGTATTCTCTGGGACATCTTTATGTGATTTGCTCCAATTTTGTATGGATAAAGGTTTAGGAGGATTGGAATTCTTAGCAGGGATACCTGGGACAGTAGGAGGAGCTGTTTTCGGAAATGCAGGAGCCTTTGGTAAGGACATCGGAAAATTTTTAAAGGAAGCTGTTCTCTTAAATGAAAAAGGAGAAGAAATTAAGGTTAAAAGAGAATATTTTGAGTTCGGTTATCGCCAGAGCCTTCTCAAAAAGAAACATGAAGTGCTCTTGAAGGTGGTTTTTGGGCTTCGAGAAGAAGAAGGGGAGAGGATAAAGGCTAAGATTGAGGAGAATTTGGAGAAAAGAAAAAAAAAGCATCCTCCCTTGGATGTAGCATGTGCTGGAAGCTATTTTAAAAATCCAGTTCTTCCCAAAGGAAAAAAAGTCCCTGCTGCCTATCTTTTAGATCAAGTTGGGGCAAAAAACTTAGAGATAGGTGGAGCTAGAGTATATGCTGCCCATGCGAATTTCATCATTAACCAAGAAGGAGCTTCTGCAAGAGATGTACTTCGTTTAGCTTCTGAGCTTAAGAGACGAGTGAAAGAAAAATTCGACGTCGAGCTTGAGGAAGAGGTCATTTTTCTTCCAGCAGAATCTTCAATGCCTTAATTTTCTCGGGGGAAAGCTTCTTTTCTTTCTTGATGATCTCCAGTGCCTGGGCTGTAAGTTTTAGGTACGCTTCATAATAGAGAGGAAAATCTTCAAGTGCTTTAAAATGCTTTGTAATAGATTTATAATCACCTCTGATCACAGGGCCAGTTAAAGAAGAGGGGATATTAAATTTCTTTACATTGTGTAAAGTTCCTTGCACTAAAGGAAACAGCGTTTGAAGGGCAAGCTCTTTTTCAAAGCCAATTTGTTCAAACAGACTTACAGCCATATCCAAAAGTATAACAAAGAAGTTTGATGCGATGCTGCAGGCTGTGTGGTAGAGAGGTTTATCTTTTGCTTTAAGAATAAAGTAGTGCCCTCCGAGTTTTCGTACAATTTTTTGAGATAAAGCTAAGGCTTGCCTGTTGCCTTCAAGACCGAAATAAATTCCCTTGAAAGCCTTTAGGACAGGCTTTTTTTTTGCAAAGGATTGAATGGGGTGAACAGAAGCGGTCAAGGCTCCTTTAACTTTTAAAGGTTTCAGGATTTCCGAGGAAAGTAGTCCGCTGCAATGAAAGACAAATTTTTTCGACCATTCAATATCCGAGGATAAAAGCTCCTCAACAATTTTTTCGATTTCATCATCTGGTACAGATAAAACGACCATCTCACCATATCTGGCTGTTTGGACATTGTCTGTAAAGGCTTTCCCTTCCCCTATGATCTTGCGGCTTTCTTTTGCAGAAGAAAAAGTCCTGCAAGAAAGGGCTTTTATCCTGAATCCCTTTTTTGAAAGGGCATAGCCTAGCGATGTTCCGAGTTTTCCTGCGCCGATTATGGATACATCAATCATTTTTTTTAAACATTTCAAGCCAGTGATTAACTTCAAGAGGCGAAAGGAGAGTATCCTTTTTTTCTGTCTCTTGGGATTTTTTATATTCTTTCAGAATTGTCTTAAGCTGGAGATTGAATTCCTTGCATGTTAAGACTTTTGCTCCTTTCATTCTGGCAAAGCTTTTGATTTCTCGGTCAGAACTTACCACAAAGAATTTTTTTAAATCTTTCTGTTTTAAAATAATTTCTGTTATAACCATATCGGCATTCTGACCGAAAGAAGGATAAATAACAGAGAAGGATTTTTGTTGAAACTCTTTTTCCTCAAGATAAGCATCAGGAGCGCCGTCAAAAACTACCGAAACTTTTGTTCTTTTAATGTGATGGAAAATTAACAATTTGGAGACAAGGCTGTATTTACTTCGGGGATCTTTAAGACCGTAAGGAATAGTGTGGCCAATAAAATTGTTGCCGTCGATCAAGTAAGCCATTCTACATATTCGGTTTGTCTAGTTTATTTAGTTTATCAGGTTTGTCTGGTTTATTAAGATTTTTGTTTTTTTCTGCTTACGGATTTTGAAGTTCGTTTTGTTATTTTATTTATCCAGGCGGCCAGTTCATACGCCTTCCCCCTATAAGATGGAAGTGTATATGGAACACTTCCTGGCCTGAGTCTTTTCCTGTGTTGAGGACTATTCTGTATCCTTTTTCAGCCATTCCTTTGTCATGTGCAATCTGCCGGGCTTTTAGGAGAAGAAGGCTTAAGAGCTCTTTTTTTTCTTCTGGAATCTCTTTTAACGAGGCAAAGTGTTCTTTAGGAATAAGTAATATATGAATCGGCGCTTGGGGATTTATGTCTTCGAAAGCAATGATTTGCTCGTCCTCAAAGACTAATTTGGCTGGAATTTCTCTGTTTGCGATTTTACAAAAGATGCAGCCTTCCATTTTTAAAACTTTTTATTTGTTCCATAAAATAAAGTCCGACCCATCGCTGTTTCTCCGTTTCCCCGTGTCATTTCTTTTCTACTCCCTAAATCTTTCGATGTGGGCTCCAAGAGACTCGAGTTTTTCTTCAATTTTTTCATATCCTCGGTTTAAATGTTCAATGTCATTGATAATTGTTTCTCCGTTTGCAATCAATCCTGCTAATACAAGAGAAGCTGAAGCCCTCAGATCCGTTGCAATGGTTTCTGCACCCGAAAGAAGAGTTTTTCCCTTAACAATTGATTTATCTCCAGAGACTTCAATATTTGCGCCAAGGCGCAGCAGCTCGTTAACATGAGAAAATCTTCTGTCAAAAATGGTCTCGGTTATGATAGAAGTTCCTTCGGCTTGAGTCATCAATACGGTAAATTGTGCCTGCATATCTGTAGGGAAGCCTGGATAGGGCGAGGTAGTGATGTCTTGTGGCTTGATCTCCTGGCTCCCTATGATGCGCAGAGAATGGCTATTTATATTTTCAATTTTTGCTCCTGAAAATTTTAGCTTTTCGATGATAGTGCTTAGTTGTTTGGGTTGTGTATGTGTGAGCACAATGTTTCCTCTGGTTAAAGCGCCGGCGATAAGATATGTGCCAGCTTCTATTCTATCTGGGATGATTTCGTGAGTAGCACCGCCGAGCTCTTTAACGCCTTTGATGCAGAGCGTTTCTTCGCCAATCCCCTCGATTTTTGCCCCCATTTTGGCAAGAAGCTCACAGAGACTCGAGACCTCTGGTTCTAAAGAGCAATTTTTTAAAATTGTTTCTCCTTTGGTGAGGGAAGCTGCCATGATAAGGTTTTCTGTTCCTCCGACTGTTTTTTTCTCGAATTTAATTTCTGTTCCTTGAAGATTTTTTGCTTCTGCTTTGATATAACCGTGCTCAAGGGTTATCGAGGCTCCTAATTTTTCTAGTCCATGGATATGTAAGTCTATTGGACGGGAGCCAATTGCACAACCTCCTGGCAAAGAGACCACTGCTTTTCCATATCGAGCCAGGAGAGGACCTAAAACCAAAATTGAGGCCCTCATGGCACGTACAAGTTCATAAGAGGCCTCGTAAGAGCGAATTGTTTTTACTTGTATGGATAACAATTTCTTTTTGATATTATATTCGGCACCAAGCTCCTTCATGAGTGTTAATGTAGTAAAAACGTCTTTCACAAGGGGGATATTCTTAAGCCTGATTTTCTCTTCAGTTAGAAGTGAGGCAGCGATAGATGGCAAAACTGCATTTTTGGCGCCACTGATTTTGATTTTTCCTTTTAGCTGAAGGCTGTTATTTCCTAGGATTCTAATTTTTTGCATGCACACCCATTTTAAAATAATATCCCTCAAAATTCAACAAATATAATAGGCAAAACAAGCAAGAAATTACCCCTTTAAATCCCAAAGGAATTTGTTTAAGGTTTAAAGTTTAAGGTTTAAGGTATTTATATATTACATTTAGCATTAATCCTTAAACATTAAACCTT
>DAOVDU010000024.1 GCA_030669305.1 Candidatus Aminicenantota bacterium | reverse complement strand
GGCAAGACAACGCCTTGCTGGCAAGACAATAAGGCAAGACATATAATCGGTCTATTCAGTCTGGCCGTTCTCTCTTGCCTTAAACCTTAAACCTTCAACCTTAAACCAGTTACTCCTTACTCCTAACTTGATATCCAGTTTTGAGATTTGAGTTTTAAGTTTATTTCACCCTGTCTCCCTCTCTCCTTGTCCCCATTTTCTTCTTTGGCAGTATAGCAGTATGGCAGTATAAATTTGTCTGAGTTTGTATCCTTGACACCATATTCCCACAGTGCTAAATTCCTAACATCCTTTACATTAAATCTGTCCAGTTCCTTTAAGGAGATTGATTATGTTGACTAAAGAACAGCTTGAAAAAAGATACAAAAGGATTTATCAACAGCTTCGAGAACTACTTCATGAAACAGACAACACTATTTCTCGAATGGCTACAGCAGCATCTTTGCTTCATCATAAAATGCCTTATTTTTTCTGGACAGGCTTCTACATCCTTAACAAAGGAGAATTGATAGTTGGCCCTTACCAAGGCCCCTTGGCTTGCCAAGTTCTGGAAAAAAAGAAAGGCGTCTGCTGGGCAGGGATAATAAGGCAAGAAACACAAATCGTCCCAAACGTTCAAAAATTTCCCGGCCACATTGCCTGCGATAGCCGCTCAAATTCAGAGATAGTCGTGCCTCTTTTAGACAAAAATAAGCAAGCTTGGGCTGTATTGGATGTAGACAGCCGAAATTTAAATGCCTTCTCAGATATCGATAAAGAATGGTTGGAGAAGATTGTTAATCTGTTAGTCGGTTAATCTGTTAGTCAGTTTAGTTAATTCTAAGATAAATAACAGACTAACTGACTAACAGATTAACTGACTAACCGATTAACTGATTAACTCTCATTGGAAAAATGTTTAATGATCCGGATAATGGCCTGTTCGCACACACGACAATAGGGTTTAGCACCCTTTGTGAACATGATGCAGTCCAGCATCGGACGATAAAGGCCTTGGGCAGAATAGCCTGCTCCTTCAAAAGCCCCAACCTTATCACGAAATTTACTCTTTAAAAGATAAGCATCAACCTTTTTAGCCTGTTCCCTGGAAAGCCGTTCTGACTCTTGTTCAATCTTATGGACTTCATATTGAGGAGTACCCTCCCTTTTCATCTCTGCAATTTTTTGATTGATTTCACGGCGTACTCTCTGGTATGCCATATCCATCCTGTCAAAATCTTCCTTTTCCCAGGGAGTAGGGATATCAACTCCAGGCGTCACAAGCTCTTTCCACTTGAGGTTTTTGGAATCTAGCAAGGCGGTGATATTTGGCTCTGTGGGCTCAATACCTCTAGGATAAAAGTCATTATAAGCCACTGAGGACGTATAGTATTCATCAGCAAGGCCGGTAAAAGAATGGCCAAACTCATGAAGAAGGAGATATTTATGCCACTGATTATCAACCGTTAGTGTACAGTACAGATTGTAAATTCCCCCACCTCCATAACGTTTATGATTAACCAATATAATGAGAGCATCATAGGGAACATGCGCTGCCACATCTCGGAGGGTCTTGTTGTCCTCTGTCAGGAGATAACGTTCCGAACCAAGAGAATTAAAGGACGCATTTAGAGCAGTATTTTTAAAGACCCCATGACGAGGCTCATCACAACCGCTCTCCTCTGAGGGTTTAAACACACCGTAGATGTTGAACCTGTCTTTGTAGGTTTTGTACGGCACCTGACTGAAAAAAACCTCAATAAAGTGCTCTACATCTTCTTTAAGCTTTGCTTCTTCTTTGAGGGTGTAGCCTTCTGTAATGAAAGCAATGTCTACTTTGTCGTGGGGAAGTCCATTCTTAAGAATCTTAAAGACCTTGACTTTTTTATTCAAACGCTCTTTTTTGATGTTTACTGCAGAGGGATCGATATCCTGGCTGAAAAGAGGCTGAAGGATGTTTTCACGATTTCTGGCTTCAAGGGTAAACTTAATTTTTCTCTTAGGATAAGGAAAAAGGGCAGTCTCATGAAAGGTTCTCTTTATATCTTTAAGAGCCTTATCTGTTGTTTTATACTCACCGAAGTAACTGTCAAAGCCTCTTGAAAAAATAAGCTTCCCGGATGATGAATCATAAATCTTGACATAGTAACGGCCGTTATTAAAACTGTCGATAAGGTTGCTTATGCTGCCGGCCCAGACACCTTGTTTGTAAATCTGATCAAGCGTAATAAATTCTTCTTTGGCATCTCCGATATGAAAATAATCGACCCGCATGGTTTTATCGACAAAATAGTCATCAAAGTTTACAGTCGTTTGAGCAAGAATCACTCCTGGAAGCAAGAACATTAGAATGAAATAAACACGTGAATAATTCATGTTGACTCCATATTTCTTGATTTATTTCTAGCTACAATTTTCCCCGCCACTTCCATGACGACTCTCACAGCTGCAGCGGCTGTGATTCCAGATTTATCTCGATCAGGGTTCAACTCTACCACATCCAGCCCCACAACTTCTGCATTTAGAGCATGTATTATATCTACAACCTGCCGGGTAGAGAGTCCCCCTGGAACATGATGGGAAACTCCGGGTGCAAAAGCGGGATCGAGAACATCCATGTCAAAGGAAATATACAATGGGTTCAAAAAATCAAGCCATGGAATATCCTTGATATCCTTCATCTCAATCATCTGCACCTTATGTTTTGCGGCCTTGTCCCGCTGCTGACCTGTAGCTGCTCTTATCCCGATCTGTACCAGATTTTTTGCAAGCCCTTCTTCCACAATCCTGGCAAAAGGACAGGCATGAGAGTAACGGTCTCCATAGAGTTCTTCATACAAGTCTGGATGGGCATCGAAATGAAGAATATCCAGAGTGTTATATTTTCGAGCAAATGCTTTAATAATAGGATAAGTGATTGAATGGTCACCTCCTAAGAAAATCGGAGCAGCTTTTTTTTCTAATATCTCACATGCTTTTCCCTCGATCCGCGAAAACACCTCTAAAAAACTCCCTGAAACATCCATATCCCCCAAATCCGCCATTACAGTTTCTTCTTCTAAATTTACGCCGAGTTCGGTCCAGGGATTAATCATTCTTCCTGTTGAAGCTGTACGAATAGCCTGAGGGCCTCTGGCAGCTCCTCTTAGAAAACAGGATTTTTCATCAAATGGAATTCCGAGAATGGCAATCTTATATTCTGGGCACTGCTTTATTGCCCCTCCAAAATCAGTCATTTCATTATCTCCAAAAAAAACGTGAGATCTAGGAAGAAGATTATACAAAAAAAAGGGATAAATTCAAAATCAGAACCAAAAACGAAGCCCCACAAGAAAGGTCCAACCATTAAGGTTCAGCCTGGCTTCTCTTAATGCGTCTAAACCTACAGGTTTTTCCTCAGCATAGATAAGCATTGGGAGGGGATCAATCTCGGGTGCCAGCTCACGATTATTGTAGCAGTAAAGAATACCGTTGTTAATACTGGCCTCGCCCCCATTTGAATCCTTGATGGTACCAGAGCCTGAAAGCTCGCCCATGTGAACGAGTCGATACCGGGTACCTAAAAGCAGCCCAACAAATCTTATGGGGCGCACTTCGAGGGCAATACCGGTCATGACACCAAGACCGTGAGAACTTAAATTAGCATTAGTCTTTACCCAACTGAAAGAGCCGGGGGTATCTAAATGAAGATATTGAGCAAAGGGTATTTTGGCATAATAATAGCCAACTCCTGCATAGATTTCTAATATAAACGCTCTGGAAAGGGGATAATAGCGATCAAGGACAAGATTGGGATTAAGAATTGTCAAATTAGCATCCATATTACCGTAGGTCGAATAATCTCCCGAGGTAACCGTAGATTCGCTTGCCATCTGAGCAGTAAAGTAATCAAAAACAAGTCCTATTTCAAAGCGATTTCTGATCTCAAACCTGGCCTCGCTTTCAAAGGAATGAGCATTTGATAACCTTCCAAACTCTCCAGACTTTTCAGTCATACCATAAGGAGAAAATTTATCGTACCAGTAGCTGAACAGGGAATTGAGACTTTCTGCATTTGTATTAAAGTCAGAAAAATTGAGGGGAGTATACCCATAAATAATGCTTATAAAGGTATCTCCTGCGGAAAATGAGGAACTAATTAAAAATAAAAACAGAGAAGAAAAAACCAAAATTTTCTTTGCCATTCAAGTCTCTTATTATTCATCCTCTTTCTTTTAGATAAAAGATTCCAAGGACTGCGTCAATCACCTTTTGGGATGAAATAGGAGATGATTTTTAGGCTAATTCGCTTCAAAAGCTATAGCGGCAAAGCTGACTGCAGATTGAGTTGGTTCTTCCTGCCAGAAATCATAGCCAAGGAGATGGCCCTTTTTCCCGGATAGAAGCTCCAGAAGACAAGCTAAGGCAGAAAAACCGCAGACATTGTATTTGTTGTTGGCTTTTCTTGACTCTGCCCAGAAGTTTTCAAGATTCCCATTGCAAATGGCATCCAACAAGATTTTATCATGCTCTTTCGCTTCAAAAAGCAAAAAGGAAGCTTTCTCTCGGTGTCCAAATTTCGGTCCTATGTGGGAAAAATCAACTCCGACCACAATAAGCGTGTCTTTGGCCTGCTCCTCCACGCAAAGCCGCAACACATTCAGAAAATCATTCATCCCTTGAATTTCTGAAGGCCGCGACGCTTTGTTTAAAACCTGATGAAAAGGGCCACAAAGGATAGGAATGATGGAAAACTCAGACCCGAAGAGATACTGAAGGAAGAGCAGCTGAAACTCAAGGGAATGCTCACTCCGGTGAGCAATGTCACTGGGCAAAACGACCTTTTCGCCTGCTTCTTTAAGCTTTCTTACCCATTTTTTATCTGTCTTTACTCGTCCTAGTGGCGTTTCAAAATCTTTTTCTGACATGGAGATAAAGGCTCCCTGCAGGCTATGGCCGGTTCCAAGTAGAACAATTTTTTTGGGAAATAGATTCTTTAAAACTTGATAAGCTTTAGAATAGATTTTCTTTCCTATATTCAAATCAATGTGGGGAGCGACTAAAGCCCTGATTTCTTTGTCTCCTAGCCCTGAAGAAGCTTCTTCCTCAGGACAAAAAAAAGAGTCGAGGTAAGCCTTGAGTTGCTCAGGTGCCTCGGGATAGGAACGACCTGCAAGGCAAGCACTTCTTACTCTTAGATTAGAATATTCTTCGATGATTTTGTTTTTTTTCTGCCGATAGTCCTCACTGTCCATCAAAAAGGCTGAATCAAGTTCAGAGAGTATCTCGCAAATGGCCTCTGAACTCATAAAAACCCCGCCCTTAAGGCGAATGAGTTCAAGTTGAATATCTCTTATATTCCTTTCTCCATTGATAAGGCTTATGATGTCAAGGACTTCTCCCTTTAAAAGAATAGCTTCCTTTATCAATCCCAGAGAATCTTTAACAAGAAGAGCTCTCTCCTCCTGGTAATAAGTCGGAATAATCTCAATGTCTGTTCTTAATCTGGGGATGTCTTTTTCCATGACTGAATTTGTCCAGTATCAGGTTACTTAAAATTTTTACACTTATTCCCCTAAAAAAGCAATAAAATAAAAGACTACAAAAGCATCACTGGTTCTGTAATTAGATAAGGTTTTGGGAAATAGCCTTGCTCCCAGATTCAGTTTTGAGTTTTGACTTTTACGTTAATACTGTTCTTCTGCTCGCTGCCTTCTGATACAGTCGGCCTGTCATTCCTTTATTACGGAGTTTATATAAAATGATATTATGAAGGGACTTGTTTTCGTGATTCTCCGAATAATCAAGATAACATTCTGATATTGCATTTGTTATAATAAACATCGACATTTTTTATGAATAATTCAGGCTAATAAGGTAAGTGATGTTCAGCGATAGAATGGGTAGAAAATTCAACCAGATATATAAAGAAGCTGCAAAACCGAAAAACATCATTCCTTTAAGTTTTGAAAAAGACCAAATTGTCATTTTTTCTGACCACCACAAAGGTGATAACAGCTCGGCCGATGACTTTAGAAAGAATGCATTCCTTTATAGTTCGGCCCTATCATACTACCAAAAAGAAGGATATATGCTTATCGTTCTTGGAGATAATGAAGAACTCTGGGAAAATAGCTATGACAAGATTCTGTGCAACTATAAAGAATTAATCGAAAAAGAAATCGAAATCGCCTTGGAGACCCCATCTAAGAAAAAAATAAGGCTTTGGGGAAATCATGACAAAGAGGTCTCTTTGAAGAGGTTTAAAAGATATTGTAAAACACAACACGAAAATATCCTGGATAACATTGATTATAGAGAAGGGATCTGTCTTGGTGGAGGTATTTTCCTCATTCACGGTCACCAGGGGAGGTTTTTTGACGATATTGCATGGAAGCTGAGCCGCTGGGCAGTCCAGTTTGTATGGAAAACAATACAAAAACTCTTACATATCGGCATTGATGGTCCAGCCGAAAATTTCAGAATCCGTGACGATTTGGAATTAAAATACTATCAGTGGGCCAAGAAAAATAAAGTCCTGCTGATCTGCGGCCATACTCATCGGGCCATTTTTGGCTCTTTGACTCATCTTGACTGCCTCAAAATTGCTATTCATCACCTCAAAATAAAATTGAAAGAAACTCCGTTCATAGAAAGGGAAAAAATTGAAAAAGAGATAAGGAGAAAAAAGGCCCAAATTGAAAAGATACTTATACGTCGATTAGGGAAAACGCCCAAGTCATTCGAAGAGAATTCGGCTCGGCCCGTTCCATGTTATTTCAACGATGGCTGTTGCGGATATACAAACGGGATAACATGTATCGAGATCGACAAGGGCATAATTCGTCTCATAAAATGGCAACGCCAAAAAAAGAAAAGAATCATCCTGTTTGAGAGAAATCTCCAACTCCTTCTCCGCTACATCAATGAAAGCCGCCCTGTCGATGAATTTCTGGAGCCTGAACTGCTTTGAAGTTTATTTGGTTTATCTGGTTGGAAAAGCGAGAAAAGGGAAAAGATTACTACAAGCTAGAAATAAGCGTTATAAACGTAACAGAGCGAACAGACGAAATAGACGGAACAGACCATATAAGGAGGGCAGGAGAGGAATCCCAGTTCCTCTCCTCTTTTCAAAACCTTGGCGCTGCCTTGGATGAGGAATTATATCGCGCCATTCAGGCTCCGATGCACTTAAAATAGTTGCATATGACACTTTAAAGATCAATCACCCTTTAAGATGATTTTAGGGGTGATATTTTTTTGACTATTTGAAATAAAAATTTATTTTCGTATAATAGAAAAAGAATTATATGGCAACAGCACTTAAAATCGAAGATCTTCATAAATCCTTCTCAACTGGCTTTATCCCCAAAAAAAAGAAAATCCTCAAGGGCATTTCTTTGGCTGTAGAAGAAGGGGAAATCTTTGGCTATCTCGGCCCAAACGGAGCAGGAAAAACAACAACCATCAAGTGCATCCTCGGCCTGATTTTCCCTAAAAAAGGAAAAATAGAAATCTTCGGCCATTCCAGCTATTCTCTTCAGGCCAAAGAACAAATTGGCTATCTCCCTGAAAATCCTTATTTTTACGACTATCTCACTGCATCAGAGTTTCTCCGTTTTTACAGCCAACTCTCTCTCATGAAGAAAAAAGATAAAGAAGACAAGATAAGCAGCCTGCTCAGTCTTGTAAGTTTAGAGCAATCAGCAAGCCTTCCGCTTCGAAAATTTTCTCGAGGAATGCTCCAAAGGATCGGTTTGGCCCAAGCTCTCCTCAACGAGCCTTCGCTTGTGCTTTTGGATGAACCTCTAGGAGGCCTCGATCCTCTGGGACGAAAAGAAATAAGAGACATAATTGTCAAACTCAAAGCAGAAGGAAAAACCGTATTCCTTTCCTCTCACATTCTTCAGGATATAGAAATGATATGCGACCGTGTGGCCATCATTGTCAACGGTCAAATCGTCAGCCAAGGAACTCTTCAAGATTTGATTTCAGAAAAAATCCTTTTCACTGAAATCCTCCTCTCTGGAGTGGAAGAAAAAGAGGTTGAAGACTTAGGAGAATGTATTTCGACCCATACCGAAAGGCTCCTTCTTAAAGTCTTTGAGGATGAAAAAATCGAAAAAGTCCTCCAGCTCGTTCAGTCCAAAAAGGGGAAAATACACTCGCTTATTCCCAGAACAGAAACCCTTGAAGACCTGTTTGTCGGAATAGTGAAACAACAATGAAAATAAAAGCCATCGCTTTAAACACATTCAAAGAAGCCATCCGAGACAGAATTCTTTATCTCCTCCTCTTTTTCGCTGCAGTTTGCATTATTTTCTCACGCATTCTGGCTCTCCTCACTGTCGGCGACCGGGTCAAAATCATCATAGATGTAGACCTCGCATCTCTCTCTTTATTTGGCGCTTTGATAGCTATCTTACTGGGAACCGGTCTTGTATATAAAGAAATCGACAAAAAAACAATCTATACACTCCTTTCCAAACCTATCCATAGATATCAATTCCTGTTAGGAAAGTTTTTGGGGCTTGTCCTCACTCTTTTCATTATGCTTCTCCTGATGAGCATCATCTTTTTGGCCGTGGTTTTTTTACACACCTTCAAGATCGAATGGAGTATATTCATCACTATATTCTTTATCTTCATAGAGCTATGCCTTATCACAGCAGTGGCCATTCTTTTTTCCTGTTTCTCAACTCCGATATTGAGTTCTATATTCTCCCTTTCCTTCTATCTTATAGGTCACTTCTCCTGGGGACTGGAAACTCTCATAGAGAAGATAAGACCTGGCATTGGAAAAATAATGGCTCAAATTTTCTACATATTCCTTCCTAACCTGGAAAATTTTAATTTCAAAACAGAAATCGTGCATCATCTTCCTATTCCTTCAAATATCTTCTTGCTTTCAACCCTCTACGGGATTGCCTATACAATTTTCATTCTACTACTAGCTATGCTTGTCTTCCGGAAAAGAGATTTTATTTGAGAGCCATGAAAAAAAAACTCATCGTCTTCTTGCTCATCCTGAGCTGCGGCATCTTCATGGGGCTCAAGCTTCAAATCAACAAGATTGCACGAGAGAAAATTCCTGGCTCCTCCATCATCTATATTCCCTCTGGAAAATACTTGAAGTTTGTCACCTTCGGCTACTCCCCTTTCATAGCGGATTTAATCTACATATGGGCTATCCAGTACTACAGCAATTATTCCATCCCTGACAGATATGACAATCTAGACCATATATTCTCTATCATAGCAGAGTTAGACCACCGTTACCTCGATCCCTATGAGATAGGAGCCATGATTGCCGTTCACGAAGCCAAAGACCTGAGCCTCGCTTTCAAAATCCTCGATAGAGGCCTTGAGAAAAACCCTGACCAGTGGATTTTTCCCCTGCAAGCTGGACATTATGCCCAAATGATGACAAAGGATTATGAATTAGCTCGAAAATATTACAAGAAGACAATGGAAATGGACGGTGCTCCGGTTATAACCAGAAGGCTCTATGCCAACGCAGCCTTTAAGATTATGGATTATAAGACAGCCTGGGAAAACTGGCTGGAAATCTATCAAACAACAGAGGACGAACGGATAAAAAAAATTGCCTCCAACCAACTCTACCAAGTAAAGGCAGCCATAGATGTAAAGGTAATAAAAGAAGCAATCGAAAAATTCAAGGAAAGATTCGGCCGCAATCCCACGGAACAAGCACAGCTCGTGAAGCATGGCTTGCTGGATTCTCTCCCGAAAGATCTCGATGGAAAGGAATACATTTATAACTCTCAAACAGGAGAGATAAGAGCTCCTATGATATGGTGGAAAAGATAATCATAATTTTCCTGTTTGGCCTTGCATGGGGCAGTTTCCTCAATGTGGTCATATACCGGCTTCCACGGGATATGAGCCTCCTTAAGCCTCCGTCTTCATGCCCTCAGTGTGGGGAAAAAATAAAATTCTACGATAACATCCCTATTTTCTCTTATTTATTTCTCCGGGGGAAGTGCCGTCACTGTAAGGCTAAAATACCTCTCTCTTACTTCCTTGTGGAGTTGCTAACTCCTCTAAGTTTTATTCTTCTCTACAGCCAACACTCCCTAAGTTTTCTTTTCTTTGCCTCTTGTATTTTTACCAGCGCTTTGATTGCTTTAGGTTTTATCGATTTTTATCACCAGATCCTGCCCGATGCAATAACTCTCCCTGGCCTGGCTTTTGCTCTCATCTATTCGCTTTTCCGTCAAGATTTAAACCTTACTCAATCGCTTATTGGAGCTGTTTCTGGGGCAGGATTCCTGCTTTTTGTGTACGGGGCTTATTATTTGCTTCGTAAAAAAGAAGGCCTTGGCATGGGGGATGTGACCATGATGCTGCTGATCGGTGCATTCCTGGGTTGGCATCTAGTACTTTTCACTCTGATTCTGGCTTCCTTTAGCGGAGCATTAGTTGGGGTTTTTTTTATTTCCTTCAAAAAAAAAGATCTCCAGTATTCCCTGCCATTTGGGACATTTTTAGCGCCAGCAGCCTTTGTCGCTCTTCTCTGGGGAGAAAAAATTATCCAAGCGTATCTGAGTCTGTATAAGACTTAATCTTCATATCAACAATCACGGATTAAAGAAAAATAACTCAAAACTGATAGCTTATTCCCAATCGGAAAAGGTTAGAGTGAAAACGCTGCAGCTCCTCAGGAACAAGGCTGATCTTAACGGCAGATTCAAACTCAAGATTGCCTATACCCAGGCAAACTCCAGCACAGAAGAAACTACGCGAAAAGCTTTCATTGTAAGTATAAGGCTGTGGGTCGTATATATATCCCGTTCTAAAGGATATACCCTCGATGAGCTTAAAAGGGAGGTCAATCTGATATTCTGCACCTAAATTCAGCCTAATAATATCTTTAAAATTATATGGATAATACCAACTTGGTCTATAGTCAGATGTGGCATTACTCCAACCCCAGAAGGAAAGGTCTGCAGTAACCTGGAAAGAAGATATGGGCTTGTAAAGCACACTGGCTACAGCCACAAAAGGCTGCTTGAGATAAAAATCGTCAGATGATGTTTCTGCCGGGATTTTAATTTCAGGGAATGTATATTCTACTCTTGTCTTCAAATTGATCTTAAAAGGAGGCCTGAGCGCTAATCCGACAAGCCACTTCTCGCTCAGCTTAAAATTGAAGCCGAGGCTAAAAAAAAGCCCTTTCAAGTCCAGATCATAGTTCTCAAGAGTGAGAATACCCGGGAAAGGAGATGGTATAAATTGCGATGATAGACGAAAGTTCTGACCAAAAAATCTATCGTTAAGGATTCTGTAAACAGGGCCAGAAACCTGAAAACGTGAAATCTCACCAAAAACATAGGCTGCAGAGATGCCAACAGAAAATGAAGAGGTTATACAGTGAGAAAGGGCTAAATTGACTCCTTTCATCTTTCCTGTTTGTTTGACTTTGCTTGGCGAAAAATAAAACTCTGTTTTTACATTAGGAAAGTTAAATTCCTGGAAAATAAAATAATTCGCTGCCACTGTCCATTTCTTGAAAGGCAAGGCAATACCTACACCATCAAGATAATCTGTTTTCCTGATAAAAGAATTCGTTTGGCCAACCTCATCAACCAAATAAATGAATGGATTTCCTGAGGAGTTTTTGTATGTGTTTTCTGTATAGTTGAAGTTCAAGGAAAATTGGGGTCGAGTAAGCACATTCAGAAAAGCTGGGTTGAGGTAGCCAGCAAAGGGATTCAAGCTCGCAAAAAAGGTCTCTCCCATAGCCGTAGCTCTTGCGGAAAAAGGTCCGAGTACATTCCAGCCTCCCACAGGAAGGTTATGGTATATAAACTCCTCCATCCCAACCCAGGGCATCACATTATTTTGATTCTGACACAATAAAATATTAGAATGAAAAACAAGGATAAGCATTAGTATAATTTGGACTGGTTTCTTCATCTTTCCTCCATATTTTCTTTTAACCGTACTTAGTGACCAGTAACCTGTAACCGAATATTTATAATATCATCATGCAAAAAGTATGCCAAATTCCCAAGCCAGGAAAGAGCCGAAGCAGCAAAAAATATGTACTCGTTTTAGGACAACCTAAAGCAAAATTCGTAAGCCGTAAGCAGAAAAACCCAAAACTGATAGAAACTGATAGAAACTGATATACTGCCATACTGATATACTGTCATACTGCTATACTGCCAAAGAAGAAGGAAATGGTGAATGGGAAATAGTGAATGGTGAATGGGAAATAGTGAATGGTGAATGGTTAATGGTTAATGGTAAATAGCTTTCTTGCCTTAAACCTTAAACCTTAAACCATTATTTCGGCTTACGACTCACGGCTTACGTTAATGGTGAATGGGGACAAGGAGAGGGGGAGACAAACTCAGATAAACCTAAACAAACTTAGATAAATGGTCTAAACTGATTGAACGGAATAACAGATCTATCTAATAATCCTAAAGATTTCTCTCCATGATTTAATCTTCAGAAGAGCCCCAACAGGCTGTTCCAATTTCTGAATAGTGGAGTCATATTCTTGAATGTAGACTTCCCTTTTTCTCACACCCTGCTGCATTTCTGTCTCACCAAGTGTTACTGCTGATCTTGTCTTAGAAGCAAGTGACAAGCTTGGTACAGTGCCTGAAGAAGTCCTTAATGCAGTTCCACCAACAGCTCCTCCTGCTATAGCCTGGATAAATCTTGCATAAAGATTTCCTATTCCAGCTAAGTTCTGGCAGGGATCAACACTCTCAATGTTTCCTTCTAATGTACTGAAATAAACAATGTAATTGGCTACTACAGGGTCAGCCCAAACTTTTTCTCCTGCTGCAAAATCTCCCATATCTTTTGCTGCATCAAGGTTAAGCACATCAGGATCGCCTAGATACCACTCTACTTCAGGAGTATCGCTGTCTAGAAGAACAACGAAAGAGTAGGTAGCATCGCTTGGAGCCGCGTCATCTCCTCCTGTTCCGAAATAGAGGCGAGGGATTGTTCCAGTTGATATCGGGTTTATCCAGACAGTTGGCCTAGTTGCAATCGGATAGTTATTCGAATCTGTGTAAATTGCTTCTTCACTCCATGATCCAGCATCTTGAAACTCAATACTGACATCAACTTTCCACACTCTCCCATCCAAATCTGCTATATAAACCCGGTCGGCAAACCCATTGTGGTCGATATCTACTATCGAAGGAGAACCGGGAATGGCATTGGGAATATTTGGAAAATTGTCTGTAGTGTCTACATCTGTTGCCTCAAAACTCCAGAAGTGATTCCCATCATTCAGATCTACAACATAAAAATGATTTCCTTCAACTCCGCTTGGAATATTGTCATAACCCGATCCCATAAAAGCAGCCCAAGTATTCACTCCTTGTTTCACGACTTTGCCGATTACTGGTACTGACCAAGCCTCACCCATTGTATTATCGGTAAACTCCCATAGAGGCTGAGGTTCATACGGATTAGTAATATCTAAGGCAAAATAGTAGTTGTATCCTCCTCCAATAGTACTTCCCTTACCTGGCCCCTGGCCACAGACAAGGATTGTTCTCCATTCTTTTGTTCCATCTCCATCTGCATCTATAAAAACATCTGCTTTAACTGGACTTCCATCTACATAAACATTTCTGAAGAAAAATCTGTCTCCAGTAAGTGGATCGACTGCCCACATATTTCTTAATTTAGGGAGGAGGTTGTAAGGAATAAATCCCCACAGCTCTTCCCCTGTTAGGGCATCAAAACAATGAAGCATTCCATCATTCGTACCAACATAGATAACTTTGCGCCTGGTTTGGTTTGCCGTTAGGAAAGAATCGTATCCTGCTCCCATCTGAGCAGCATTTCCATTAGGCGGACCTACTACGATGGGGTTGGAATGGTTAATATCTCCTAATTTCCAGTAGCGGCCCTCTCCTCTTATGAAATTGATCAAGCCTTCATTGTCGTTGTTCACATCCTGCAAAATCGGTCCAAGGATCGCTACATTGCTTGTTGCGAAGCCAATTCTAGTCTGGCCGGATCCCCCACCAGGAATCGCAGTATAAATCGCTCTGCTGCCTGGAGAGCGGGAATCCAATAATTCTCCAGCATCCCATAGAATGGAAACTCCCGGGGCTACTATTTCTCTTCCGGAAGCTGTGGATAAATCAGGACGCGTCACAGTTCTGAGTTCGGAGTAAGATGAAGCTTCTGGAGCCATGCTGGATACATCATAAGCTCTTAAATGCCCCTGCCAGCCAGGAAAATAAAACGTCCCGCCGATGACAAGTTTTTTTGTTTGTTCATCCAGATCTGTAACTTTTGTAACAATAACAGAGGTTCGAGAATACTCTCTTCTTTCAACATAGACAAATTCAAATTCAATACTGTAAATTGCAGGAGTCTCGAAAGATGCGTCATCGTATTCTTCCATATCATCCTCTGCAGCGGATAAAAGGGCTTTCCACATGAGTCGTGAACCATAATGATTAAATGTATGCCAGTCAGAGTCTGAATAATTATTGATCTCGTTACCCTCAAACTTTTTGTACAATTCCCAGTCTACTCCATTATTGGAAACATGTAATTCGACCGCAAGGCCCTGGCTTGAGCCTCCGAGGACTCTCTGCACAAGACTTGAAATTCTCGTCTTAGTTACAGCATACTGGTTTGGATCAAGGTCTCCCGCAACATCTTTTGAACGAGCTTCTCCAGTAAGAGCGTAAACTGGAGCCAATTCGTTTATGATCAGATAATAATCTCCAGAATGGTTGGCATCCGCTAAAATAATATCTACATCGCCGTCATTGTCATAATCCAAAAAAGCACTCATATCCACATCATGAGGAGGAGGCAAAATAGGTTGACAATCATTCAGGCATATAAAAGTAAATTCTAATTCAGGGCCATCTCCGCTGTCCACTAAGCCGTTACTCTTCATGATCCACATCCTGGCTTCATTCCCAGCATTCCACCTATCATTCGCACCAAATATATCTATCCAGCCATCATTGTGAAAATCAGCAACACAGGTTGCTACTGTCCCTGTACACTCAGATACAGGAATAGGAATTTCACTGCGAGTAAAGTGTCCTGTCCCATCATTCTCGTAATAAACCAAATAAGGAATATCGTTGACAGAGCCTCCGACAATATCAACATCTCCATCCTTATCAAAATCCGCGGCATCAATAGAAGAACCTCCCCGCCCTATTGTAAATCCTGTTCGCACTGGTAATCCTGTATCTGGATCATTATAATTTAGCTCACCTATTTCAAAATTACCAAGACTAAAATTATCTTTGCCTGGGTTTCTTACAAGAAATATCTTGTCCTCACTGATTACCAACACATCTGTATCTCCATCACCATCAATGTCAGTCGAACACAGATGATCTGCAGCCCAGTTACAGTAAATCCCGGCGCTCATGAATTCGCTTGTGAAATCCAAGTTCGGAGATGCGTCATACGGAAAAAAATCTGGATCAGTCTCAGTCCCGACATTGATAAACATCGCTGCCACATATTCAGTATATGCGAATTCATCCTGTCGGTTCTTATAGAAGAAAAAATCGAGTAATCCGTCATCATTATAGTCTGCAACGGTTATTGATGCAGGGCCAACTACAAGACCTTGATCATAGACTTCATTCGTGTCTATTTGAAAAATAATCCCGTCATCATCGTTTCCATCTCCATCGTTATCCTCAAAATAATTTCTGACCAAAATCAACCTATAATTATTTTCAATATCCAATCCCATTAAATCAGGCAAGCCGTCACCATCAAAGTCGCCAGCATCGCACACATAAATCTTAGCGCCCATGCCTGCAGGTTCAGTAACTTCGAAGTTAGCTCCTAACCAGTTTAATGTTATTGGAGCAGGAGGCCAATTTTGCACAGAAGTCCACACCAAATCCTTATATTCATTGTCACTGAAATCTTCAATGAAGGTTTCCGTATATTCGACACACTGCTGAGCCCAGAATTTTAGAGCGAAAATGGCAATCAATATGATTATTGGAAAAATTATTACCATGACTTTCTTTTTTTTGTTCATTTTTTCCTCTTTTTTTAGGATTAATTCATTCCTTCCAGTTCGACAGCCAATTCTATTTCTAATCTTGTGCTTGTCATATTTCTTCCCGTCCCAACACTCCCTATACAAACCAACAGAGCATCAGTTGCATTGGGGGTGCCGCCGCCTGCTTCATCATCTATCAAAAATGCAGTATATGTGAAGCGAGGGTTCAATCCTCCTCCTTCGGCAGGAACATAAATCTGGCGGCAAAAAATGACATTGGCCACATTAGGAACTCCATCCCCTTCAGGATCGATCAGATTCAATAATTCCTGGTCGGTTAATCTCCGAAAATAATTGTCATCGATGGGGATGTCAATGCCTGAAGGTTCTGTAAGATAATGTCCATCAAAACTTGTCCAAACTTCAGATACAAACGAATTTTCAATCGCTATCCAGGCAGAATCAAATCCTGCTTCTGCGGCATTAAAAGCTTGCTGCTGTGTGCGAATATTTCCCGCAACCTTAGATCCTGTGCTTGTTACTGTTAGAAGCACAAGCCCAATACCTAACAAAAAAGTCATAACTAGGATAACAACTATTATACCAGCACCTCTCTCCTGCCTGGTATGTTGAAACTGGTTACTATGAGTTATAAATCTCTTTATTCTTTTCACCTTCTCCTCTTTACCTACATCCCGCGTTATATAAATTTGAAGATAGATTCCTCACCATGGCAGTAGATACGAGCAAAAATCTTCTATGTTTATCATCCTGATCGCTTTGAGGGCTATTGGTAATGGCAGGCCTTCTGTAAAGATGAAGATTTGAGGGAGGGTTGCCTGAGAAGCCAACATAAGGGTTCGGTGTTCTTCCAAGAATACATATTCTGATCTGGTGAATCCTGCTTACTATGTCTATAATTCCTGTCCAGCCAGCCTGCCAATCGACAAAGCCATCCAAATTGCCATCATTATCTAAATCTCCGTTATACTGGAATTGCAGATTCTCGATGTCCTTTGCTAATGGATAATGAATTCCATTCTGAGTTAGGTATAAAACACTTCCTTCGCCATTTCCGATATATCCATCATCACCTGCATTTAAGCCCGGGTAATTCCCGGTAATATCTAACCAGTATTCCTTAACCTCAATAAAAGTAACCGTCCCTCCATCATAATCGTTTGGATCGGGGCAAGTTCCTGATAACCCTCCCGGCGGATTGAAGTCATGTGATAACCCAGGTGAAAAATTGAGTTTTTCGTTTGTTCCCCCTGCTGAGTGCGTAACATGCGTAATCTGCCTTATTTCGCCTGCCATACATCCCGAATCTGGATTGGGCAAGATGAGGACAATTTTATTCTCATAATACTCATCAGGATAAGGATATTGCTCAAAACTGTAGTCCTCAAGGGTTACATTGGCTGCTGATCCCTGGTAATCACTTATTGCCAGATTCAAAGGATCTTCTATATTTCCCAATAATTTCAATCTATCAGGATCCACTATCACTCCTTGTGACTCATTATCGACTCCTTCTAAAGCATATCCATAAAATTCAAGCGGCAAGCCGGCCCCTGCCATTCTCCCATCTCTCGATATGAAAAACATCCCAGAGCGAACATCATGCTGCAGTTCGGCAAATTGCTGTTGGTCAACAGCAACCTTGTTGCTTTTCATGTACAAAGATAAAGCTGCTACTATGATAATCAACATAATCGAACTGCCGAGAAGCAGTTCCACAAGAGTAAATCCATGCCTAGAGTGATTTAATGGTTGACGATTTCGAATCGAAATTTTCTTTTTCATTTTATTTCCAATTCATCTATTTGTAGGCTTATTAAATCGAGCCTTTACTAACTAAATCTGCCCTGTCTCTCTGTTACCTTTTATTTCCTCTGCATACTTAACAGGTTACCTGCTGATGATAGTACTCATATCAGCTTTGACTCTATATCTGCTAGGATTCTGGATGAGGTCATCCTGATCTGCCCCTATCTGTTCAGCCGAAAAAACCATAACTCTTAAATCCCAAAAGCTGCCAGATGATTGGAGCTGAGTTATTCTTCTGTAATCGATAGTTGTATCGTTATTGATGTCGATCTGTTCATCAATGACTCCTAATGATAAGGCGGCATTCAGTTCATCAGCTGTAAGATTCCTCATCATGTCAATCTGTTCTTGAGCTAAAAAAGTTGCATTTGTCATTCTTTCAGCGCGAGAATTATTCAGAACACTATAAGTAAAAATCTGGGCTAACCCTATTAAGGCTACTCCCACAAGGCCAATCCCTATCACAACTTCTATAAGAGAAAAGCCTTTTCTTTTCCGTGAGAGCTTGGCCTGAGTGTTATTAAAATTAAGTAGGAACCGACAGATTCTTATTTTTTTTAGAAACCTCATTTTATTCGCTCTCTGATTTAATATAATGAATCGAGCCTCCAGCATATACACTAATTATTCTCAAATCTGGCTGGCCGTATGTCTCCAGTTTATCACTCTTAAGAGTAATATTGTTCTGATTTGTATCGAAGTTTGAGACAAAACCTAATGGGGAAAAAACAACTGCTTTATCAGGCGTGCCTGCCGCATCAGGAAAATTCACGGTTATGTTAAACTTAAATGAGACCTCCTTTTTTATGATTCCCTGGATCATATTCCAAGTACCTGGATTGTCTTCCCTCTCAATAAAGAAAAACCAGCTTTCATTCACATTTTCAAATCCCACTCTGTGATTTATTTTAGTCTTAACCGCCTGAAATTTTGCCCTCTGTAGTGTACTCTGAATATCTCTTGCTGAATTTTCAAGATCTCTTGTTTCCAAAGAGTTCATGATGCTGGGATAGAGGACGACTATAAACATACCTATTATCCCGATAACCAACACGGTTTCAATGAAGGTAAAACCTTCCCTGGATAATGACAATTTATATCTCATAATTTCTTTCCTAAATGAGTTCCTTGAAAAAACCAGAAGTTGAAATCCGCCGCCTCCTATTGTTTAGTCGCATCAATGTGCTTCTAATCCCAATTTTTGCTGATTCTATACCTTTTTTTTAAATTTAGCAAGCCCTTCTATTATTATGTCCTTTACACGAATAAAAGAAGACTGCTCTTTTTTTCAATATTTTACTAATATTATTATTCCTATATCAATCTATAGTCAATTATCAATCTATAGTCAATGCCCTTTCAAGATGAATATCAAGATGACGATTTTTATCCCGTTTTCATCTTTTTGAGGATGTCTTCTCACCCCTAAAGGCTAGCCGTCAATCTGGTCTGTTCAGTCTATTCAGTCTATTAGGTCTATTCAGTTTGTCTGGTTTATCTAGTTTATCTAAATCAGTGACAAAGTAACTCAGTAACTTTGTGACTCAGAAAATTATAAAAGCAAGACAACCCTCGTTGCAAGACAATGCCCTATTGGGCAGGCAAGACAACGCTTTGCTGGCAAGACAATAAGGCAAGACATATTTGGTTTAAGGTTTAATGTTTAAGGTATAAGGTATTTTTTTTACATTAAACTTTAAACCTTCAACATTAAACCCATTTCTACTCTTGCCTTAAACTTTAAACCTTCAACCTTAAACCCATTTCTATTCTTGCCTTAAACTTTAAACCTTCAACATTAAACCCATTACGGCTTACGACTTACAGCTTATAGCAGTTCTAGTGAGTTGAATTTTAGTCTCGATTGTGGTATTCGTTTATCCATGGCCACAGAGAAAAAGAGTGTGGTATATGTCATACTTCTCATTTTTCTCTTCTTCCTCGGATTCTCTCTTTTTATTAATCTTCCCGCCCTTCAGGGGAATTTTCTCTTTGCCGACGAGGCTATCTATTATTCAATGACCCAAAGCATTGCTCAAGATGGAGATATTGAGTATACAAAAAAAGACTTAGTTCGCTATTACAAGGCCTTTGATTCCGGACCCTTAGGAATCTTCTTGAAAAAGGGCAAAGACAATAAAATCTTCTATGCTAAATCCTATGCCTACCCTCTCTTTGCTGCTCCTTTTGTCAAAATCTTTGGCAGCAACGGATTCCTGGTTCTCCATTCAATCCTTCTATTGCTTATTCTGCTTATGGGACACACTTATTTTTCCATCGCAAACAAATCCTTTCTTTCTCTTCTCTTTGTTTTGACCTTTCTTTTTGCCTCTGTAGCCGGCGTTTACTACATCTGGATTTCTCCAGACTTTTTCAACCTTTTCCTGGTCTTTTCTATTCTCTTTCTGTGGCTTTTCAAACATAAATATAAAGAGAGAAACACTAATGAGGAAAGAAAAAGCAAATTCCATATTTTTTTCCTTTCGGACTGGTCAGATTATTTAGCTGCATTTTTGGCAGGAATAGCTGTTTTTTCCAAGCCTCCTAATATTGTTCTCTTGGGACCTCTTGTCCTACATTACTTGCTCAAGAAAAAATTTCTAAAATCAATGCTCATCATTCTCTTTTTTCTTCTCTCATCAGCTGTTTTCTTTGGAACAAACAATCTTGTAACTGGAGACTGGAATTACCAGGGAGGTGAACGGAAGACTTTTTACGGAGAGGGAGGTTACCCTCTGGAAAAAGAACACAAGACTTTCGACTACTTCAAGGGCGGAGAGATGACTTCAGACGGTTATTCAGGAGAACACCTCTACCCTGTCAAGTTCATCTTTTATAACCTCTTCTACTATTTTGGGGGAAGATTCACAGGCATCATCTGGTATTTTTTCCCTGCTTTTCTCTTTCTGATTCTCTTCTTTATGAGAAAAAGACAGTTTTACCAATGGTTCATTCTAGGAGCTCTCGCCGGAGAAATCTTAATCTACATCGTCCTCATGCCTGGTAATTACGCTGGTGGGGGAGGTGCCCTGGCTAACCGATACTTCCTGAACATCTATCCACTTTTTCTCTTCCTTCCAAACATAAAAAAAAGCCCAAAAGAGATTGGCCTAAGCTGGATCATGGCATCTCTGTTTATTTCACAAATCCTCATCAGCCCTTTTTTCCATTCCCACTATCCTGCAACTCATGCAAAGAAATTTCCTTTTAAAATGCTGCCAGCAGAAATGACCCTTGTTAATAACTATCCAACAAACACAAATCCTTACGCATTCAGACAAGAAGTGGGAATTCAGCCCAACATTGGCTGGCTACATTTCCTGGACGACAATTTCCACCGCAGACTGGAGCCAAACGGCTTTTGGACCAGAGGCCCTCACACTGCGGAAATGATCCTTAAAACCTATTATCCTGTGAAAACTGTTGTTTTCCACCTCTTGAATAATCCTCGAATGAGAAACGAAATCACTGTTCAGGTGGGAAGCAAGAAAAAGAAACTCACCCTGGGCACAAAGCAGAGAGGGACTCTTACATTCACTCCAGTAAAGGCGTTTAATATAGAACACCTCTATCTATTCAGAATAAAGATTAAAGCCTCGAAAGGTTCAATCCCTTACTATGAATTTGAAACGGGTAAAGAAAAAAGATTCCTTGGTGTTTTCTTTGAGATCGAGATTTTTCCTGAAAAATAATGTGCGGAATCTGCGGGATTGCTATAGCGGAAAACAAAGAACACATCTCCCCCTCTCTTCTCTCATCCATGTGCAAGACAATAGCTCACAGAGGCCCTGATGACGAAGGCATCTTTATCGAGGAGAACGTTGGCCTTGGAGTTCGTCGCTTGAGCATCATCGACCTTGAGGGCGGCCACCAGCCTTTATCGAATGAAGATCACTCAGTGTGGATAGCTCATAATGGAGAGGTCTACAATTTTCCTGCCTTAAGAAAGGAGCTTATATCCCGGGGCCACACTTTCAAGACCAAAACCGATACAGAAACCATCGTTCATTGTTATGAAGAGTGGGGAAAGGATTTCATTCAAAAACTTAGAGGGATGTTTGCCTTTGCTCTCTGGGACAAACAACAAAACCAGTTGCTCCTGGTCCGCGACAGGATGGGTATCAAACCCCTCTATTACACACTTCTGGAAGATAGAACTCTTGTCTTTGGATCAGAATTAAAGGCTGTTCTCACCCATCCTGGAGTCAAGCGTTCTCTTGAGCCTCAGGCTCTGGACTATTTCTTGACTCTGGAATACATCCCTGCACCCCTCTCCATTTTTAAAAATATCTTCAAGCTTCCCGCAGGATGTTTGCTCCTCTATAACAAAGGGAAAATCCAGATTAAAAAGTATTGGGAACTTGAATCAAGTAATTCAGCCCCAAAAAAAATTTCAAAAAAAACTCTACACTCTCTTATGGACGAACTCTATGATCTCCTTAAAGAATCGGTGAAGCTGAGATTAATCAGTGATGTTCCCCTGGGAGCTTTCCTGAGTGGCGGCATCGATTCCTCTGCCATCGTGGGGCTGATGAGAGAACTTGGTGCTTCCCCCTTGAAGACGTTCTCCATCGGATTCGAAGATGCCTCCTATAACGAACTCAACCATGCCCGGCGCATTGCTCAGAAGTTTCAAACAGAACATGAAGAATTCATTCTTCGCCCTCAAGCTCTAGATCTCACAGAGAAACTCATCCATCATATGGATGAACCATTTGGTGATTTTTCTATCTTCCCCACCTATCTTATTTCCAAAATGGCAAGATCACATGTTAAGGTGATTCTCTCAGGAGATGGAGGAGATGAACTTTTTGCTGGCTATGAACATTACCAGGCCCAAAAACTTTCTCAGCTTCCTCTGTCGTCTCTCTTTCAAAAGACTTTTCCAGCAGTACTGAAAAAATTTCCTCCTTCAGCAAAAAAGAAGGGCGCTTGGAACAAGCTCCGTAGATACTGCCAAGGTTTTGAACACAGTCCTGAATTGAGGCATCTCCGCTGGATGATGTTCCTCTCCCCTGAAAATAAAAAATCCCTTTATTCAGAAAATCTGGTTCAAAAGTTAAACGGCATAAAACAAATCAATGATATAGCTCCTTTTCAAGAACTATTCAGTAACATCAATTGTTTAGACGCATTGAACGGAGAACTTTATCTTGATCTAAAGACCTATCTTGTTGACAATATTCTGGTTAAAGTTGACCGGATGAGCATGGCAACATCGCTGGAGACAAGAGTTCCTCTCCTGGATCACAAGATAGTCGAATTTATTTCTAATCTACCAGGAAGACTCAAGCTTAGGCACCTAACCACAAAGTGGATATTTAAAAAGACAATGGAACAGCTGCTTCCCCGCCAAAATATCTTTCGCAGCAAAGAAGGATTCAGCATCCCCATCAAACACTGGCTGAGAATGGAGCTGAAAGATTTGATGCTCGATTATTTAAACGAGCGAAGAATCAGAGAGGGAGGTTTTTTCAATTTCGAGTTTATAAAAAAAATGATCGATTTTCACCTCCAAGGCAGGGAAAATTTCAGCCACCAGCTTTGGGCTCTACTCGTCTTTGAGATCTGGAAAGAACAATACTTATAATCCTTTAATCAGTTAGTCGGTTAGTCAGTTAATCGGTTAATCTGTTAGTCAGTTGAATATTTTAATTAAAAAAACAGACTAACCGACTAACTGACTAAACTGATTAACTGACTAACCGTCTAACGGATTAACCGACTAACCGATTAACTGATTAACCGACTAACGGATTAACTGACTAACGGATATAATAAATATCTCCTCAGTTTTATTACTGACCTTAAACTTATCTGAAACAGGAAGGCCAAGGACCCAGACAATCTCCTCGCCTGAGAGAATAACCGGCCTCTTTACCCTCTCTTGCAAAGGAATTCCTTTGGCTCTCATTATCTCTTTGAGCTTTTTCTTACCCGGAGCCCCTAATGGCTGGTATCTGTCTCCTTCCTTTCTGCTTCGAACTAAAAGAGGAAATTTGAGCTTCTCCCAGTCCAAGAAAGCTATTCTATCATCATTAAAATCAAGGCTCAAAGAATCTCCGTTCTTCCTTTTTTGCCCATCAAACCTCAAGCCAACTTCTCTGATCTCAAGAGGCTTTTCTCCACTCCACAAGTATTTAAATTTAATTCTTGGAGGAGCCTCTCTTTTTAAAAAAACAAGGTCATTTTCTCTGCGTAAAACAAGGTCTTTTTTCAAATGTTTTTCCTTCCCCTCTTCAAGTCTTAAGATTGACTCAACATCTTCGAAAGAAATTCCTCTAAGATTCCCTCTTGATTTCAAAACAAAATCACGCACCACTCGCCTTGCTAACCCAAGAGGCAGAGAAGATACAAATTTTAAATTGAGTTGAAATTGACTAGCATTTTGCAAAATTGCCTTTTGAGCCTCTTCTTTTGCCATTTTTTCCAGGAGAGCCTCCTCTTCCTGCAAAATGGAAACCAACTTGCCAAGGTGGGGGATTATCTTAGGTTCAAAATTCTCTTTGATACAAGGAACAAGCATAAGCCTAATTCTATTTCGTAAAAAGCGCCGGTCAAAATTGCTTTCATCAACACGGAATCCTTTTCCTTCTTTTTTTAGATAAACCTCTATTTCTTCCCGCTCTATTCGGATAAGTGGCCTGATAATCATCCCTTCAACGACTGGAAAGATGCTTGCTAAACCCCGAAGCCCGCTTCCTCTCATGATCCGCATAAGAAAGGTTTCAGCCTGATCAGTCATGGTATGGCCCGTGGCAATTTTGGCACCATCAATTTTGAAGGCAGTCTTTTTTAAGAAATCATATCTGAGGATTCTTCCTGCTTCTTCCAAGTTAAGCCGTCGACTCTTTGCATAGGAACGGACATCTCTTGAATCAACAAATAATGGAAGAGAATATTCTCGAGCAGTATTCCTTACAAACTGCTCATCCTCATCTGCACTTTGGCGAAGCCTGTGGTTAAAGTGTCCGAGGAAAAGTTCAAAATGCCATTCTTCTTGAAGTTCCATGAGTAAATTTAGCAATCCTGTTGAATCTATACCGCCTGAATAAGCAATTAGTATCTTTTCTTTTTTCTCAAAGAGATTGTACTCTTGGATTGTTTTTTTGACTTTATCTAAAATTCCTTCCATTTTCCCAATGAACCCTAAATTCTGAATAACAACTACAGAGACCAAAATCAGTCTATTCGGTCTGCTCGGTCCTTTTATTATACCTTTTAAGAAACCAGCTGTCAGCATATACGGTTTGTCTGGTTTATCTGGCTTATTTAAGTTTGTCTGAGTTTGTTTGAGTTGGTTTAAGGTTTAATGTTGAAGGTTTAAGGTTATTCTTAAATTCAACCTTAAGCTAATTTCTATTCTTGCCTTAAACATTAAACCTTCAACTTTAAACCCGTTACAGCTTACGATTTACGGCTTACGGCTTACGATTTTCGGCTTTGAGTTTTGAATTAAGTGGCGGTGGAGGGAGTCGAACCCCCGACACTACGGATATGAGCCGCATGCTCTAACCACCTGAGCTACACCGCCAATAGCAAAGATTTTAGCCAAAACTTCTGCTTAAGTCAATTCAACTG
>DAOVDU010000007.1 GCA_030669305.1 Candidatus Aminicenantota bacterium | reverse complement strand
ATTTCAGTTGACGCGTTCTGGAATAGTGAGAGCTTCTATAGATATCATTAATGCTTTAGGAAATAAATATCGCACTATTTTCCAAAACGATGGGGGCTACTGGTTTCCAGCATATGAAAATTCTGTTGAAGGGACACGCATCTTAAGCCCAAACTACAAAAGAATTACTTCTCTTTTCGGTGCACGAGTGCTCAAATTCAGCCTAAACTTCAGCTTCTAACTTCCAACTTAACTAGTTTTCTATACAGCAGATGGCTGGCACAAAAAGAACATTTAAAAGGGCAGCCTCTAGATGTAAGGATAGGGAGCGAGTCTTTATTCATCAACAAATCAAAGGCGGTAAAATCGTAAATCCAGGGATTTATAAGAAGAATGTTTTTAGTGTCCATTCTATCAATTATGGGACCTACTGTAAAAAACAGGCAATCCTTCTTACCTGAAGCTTAGTAACTCTGTGACTTAGAAACAAATGCATTTATTATTCGCTGATTTACTGTGTTACTGAATCACTGGTAAGAAAAATGACTCTTGTATTTATTATATTGGTGCGGAAGGTGGGACTCGAACCCACACGGCCGTAAAAGACCATAAACTCCTGAGGCTTACGCGTCTACCAATTCCGCCACTTCCGCACCAGCCCCTGATTTGAATCCTTCTCTTGAAGTTGTATTATATTTAAAAAAAGCAAGACAAGCAAGACAACACCTTGCAATTCAGACACTAGAGTAGCTGTATGCTGCTCTAGTGTCTGAATTGCAAAGAATAGACCAAAATAGCTTGACAAATAAAAGCTTAGCTCTTATTTTAAAATTGGGTGTCAAATTCTTTCCTTTTTCATACTTCTCCATATGTATTTTTCTATCCAATCTTAAAAATCTCTAACAGGAGGTCAGATGAAACTTTTGAGCCGGGAACAAATTGAATCTCTGGCCAGGTTTAAAAGTGAAAACTTTTTGACAACATCTCTCTATCTCGACACGGACAAAAGCAGACTCACAAAGAAAGAAATAATTCTTACTTCTAAAAATCTTCTTAGCAGTGGCAAATATCAGCTGGACCAGATGGATTTAAGCAAAGGAAAAAAAGAATCTCTTTACCAGGATTTGAACAAAATCAGCAATTTTTTCACTCAAGATCTAAACTCTTATAACTTCGCAGGACTGGCAATATTTTCTTGCAGCAGCCAAGGATTTTGGCAGGTTTTCAACCTTCCTAATCCTCCAAGAAACAGGATAATATTCGATCAAAATCCCTATGTTCGCCCCCTTTCCGCTATTCTGAATGAACACCACAGAATTTGCATGCTTACTCTCGACCGAAAAGAAGCCAAATGGTATGGAGTTTTTATGGGAGAAATTTCCCTTCTCAAAAGCCTTGTGGGAGACGTCCCCAGTAAAGTTAAGGAAGGAGGATGGGAAGGATACGAGTCTAAACGCATCGAAAGACACATTGCCACTCAACTCCACGATCATTTCAAGAAGACAGCTCAGATGACATTTGACCTGTTTCAGAAAAATAACTTTGACTGGCTTTTTCTTGGATGCAAGGACGAATACTGGCCAGATTTTGAACCTCTTATCCATCCTTATTTAAAGAAAAAATTTAAAGGCCGGCTCAAAGTGAAATCCAACGATTCTGCAAGCAAGGTACTCAAGGAAGTCCTCACGTTAAAAAAGAAATTGAAAAAGCAGGATGAGGATGATACAGTTCAACGCTTTGTTTCTGAACTGGAGAAATGGGGACTGGCCATTTCTGGACTGAAAAATACTCTAAGAAGCCTTAACAGGGGAGAAGTTCAAACACTCCTCATCACAAGGAATTTCACAAAACCCGGAAAAATCTGTCCCAAATGCAGATTCTTATATGCTGACGTAACACTGTGCCCATCTTGCAAGATCAAAACAGAAACATTGTTGGATGTTATCGATGAAGCAGTCGAAGCGGCTATGGATAAAAAAGGCCAAGTCAAGCACATCAACCCGCCTTCCAGGCTGAGCAGGTACGGAAATATCGGAGCATTCCTGCGGTATAAGACATAAACTTAAAGCTCAAAACTGTTTATCAGTTTATCAGTTATTCGGTTAGTCTGTTCGGTCTGTTCTCTTGTTTTTTGTCGCCTTGACACCAAGTCTCCACTTCACCCAGTCATTCCTTTTTTTACTTTAAAAGAAACTCGGTCGAACAGACTGTAGATGATGGGGATTACAAAAAGAGTGAGCAGCGTTGTTGCAACCAATCCGCCAGCAACTGTGACTGCCATGGGTGCTCTCATCTCAGCCCCTTCTGAAGCGCTCAAGGCCATGGGCAGCATCCCCAGGATAGTTGTAAAAGCTGTGATCAAAACAGGTCGCAGCCGCACAGTGCAAGCTTGAAGAATGGCCTCCTTCTTCTCCATCCCTCTTCTTTTCAACTGGTTGATATAGTCCACCATCACGATTCCATTGTTGACAGCAATTCCTCCGAGCATGATAAAACCTATCAAAACAGGAAGGCTGACAGGTCTTCCTGTGAGAAGCAAAGCCAATATGACTCCTATAAGGGCAAGGGGAATGGTAAACATGATAACAAAGGGATGGCGGAAAGATTCGAACTGGGAGGCCATGATCATATAAACCAGAAGCGTTGCCAGGGCAAAGGCACCAGCCATAATGATAAACGCCTCCTGCATCTGTTCATACTGGCCGCCAAATTCGATAAAATACCCTATTGGTAACCCTCTCTCCACATCAACTATTCCCCTTTTAATGTCTTTCACTACACTTCCTAAATCTCTTCCGGCAATATTAGCAGTAACAGTAACCTCTCGAGCCTGATTTTCCCTGGTTATTCTGAGGGGGCCTTCGCCTCTTGTAATAGTAGCAACCTGGTCTAAACGGATCATTTTGTTTAACGGTGTCATGATGGGAATGTTTTTTATGTCATCCAGGCTATCTCTGTACTTTTCCTCAAACCGAACCCGAATGTCAATTTCTTCATTCTCCTCTCTAAACCGGGTTGCCACCTTTCCTAAAGAAGCAGTCTGAACCGAATTAGCAACCTGGCTCACCATCAATCCCATCCGGGAAGCCTTTTCCCGGTTGACCCTGATATGGTACTCAGGTTTGCCCTCAGCCATTGAGTGAGTGACATCTCTCAGGCCTTCAACATCCTGTATTCTTTCTACTATGTTATCTGCAATCTCAGTTAGTACTTTGAGATCTTTCCCAAAGATTTTTATCTCCATAGGGGCCTGAGCTCCACCCATCATTATCTGGCTCATATCAATAGCTTCAAATTTTACACCTTTCAGTTTAGGAAGTTTCTTTCGAATCTTCTCAAGAATCTCAACATCCGAGAGCTCTCTTTTACTCATGTCAACCAGTCCCACCCAGATAATTCCCTCATGGGAGCCTGTAGTAGAGAATCCACCTGCCATATCAGCAGGGTTTTCTTCGGCTTGAGAACCGGCTTGAACCGAGATAGTTTTAACCTCAGGCTCTGAAGCCAGTAGATTTTCTGCTATAGCAACAACACGGTTCGTCTCTTCCAGAGAAGTCCCGACAGGCATCTTAACCGAAAGGATAATCATTTCCTGGTCCATGGCGGGCATGAATTCTGTCCCCAGGAAAGGAATAATAACAAAGGAGAGTAAAAACAGGCCTAGTGCTCCACCAAGAACGAGCCATCTCCGCCGAAGCGCTCTCTTCAATAAATTCTGATAAAGATTTCTGGCTGTTTCAAACTGCTTTTTCTTTTGTCTATTCCTTCCATAGTCATGTTTGTTATTTGGCTTGAACAGAATAGAAGCAACCATTGGGACCACAGTAAGAGCAACAAAAAGCGAGGCCAAAAGAGAAAAGGCTATAGCTAAAGCCAGCCCTCGGGTCAGTTTCCCTGTAATGCCCTGAGCAAACACCATGGGGAAAAATACAGCGATAGTAGTCAAGGTTGAAGCAGTGATGGCCATTCCTACCTCAGAGGCACCTTTTTTTGCGGCTTCATTCTTCTCTTTCCCCTCTTCAATGTGGCGAAAGATATTCTCAATGACAACAACGGCATTATCAACCAGCATGCCAATACCGAGTGCCAGGCCTCCAAGAGTGAGCATATTTATTGTATAGCCAGCAAGATAAAGCGCGATGAATGTAGTTATAACAGAAAGAGGAATAGCTAAAGCGATAGTTATGGTAGGACGCCAGTTGCGAAGGAAGATCAGGATAAAAAAGATGGCCAGAATGCCGCCTACAAGTGCATTGTTCCCTGTCCTGCGAATAACTTTTTGTATCATCTCTGATTGGTCCATGAAGGGGAAAAATTCAACGTCTGGAGGAAGGGTATCCATTATTTTTGCCAGCTCTTTTTTCACAGCTTCAGCGGTTATAACAGTGTTGGCTCCAGAGCGTTTGTTAATCACATAGAAGACTCCTTTCTTTTTCTGGATTCGAGCTATAAATCGAGTCTCTTTCATGGCATCCTTGACCTCAGCCACATCCTTCAAGTAAATAGGCTGACCATTCTGCGTTAAGCCGATGATAGTATTGCGAATATCATCCAAATTCCTGAACTCACCAAGCGTCCGCAGAAGAAACTCAGAATGTCTTTCGACAATATGGCCCGCAGGAAGATTCAAGTTTTCCATCCTGAGAGCAAGGAGAATCTGATCTTGAGAGAGGT
Source organism: Candidatus Aminicenantota bacterium (assembly GCA_030669305.1). GTDB lineage: Bacteria > Acidobacteriota > Aminicenantia > Aminicenantales > Aminicenantaceae > DAOVDU01. Next base: position 41,228 of record DAOVDU010000007.1, on the reverse strand, counting down.
TTCGGGATTCGAGTGCAGCTTTATCTATATCAACCAAGATTTCTCTAACATCCATCGAGAACACCTGAATTGATGCTACTCCGTCTATCCTCTCCAACCTTGGCGCCACCTCATCCTCTATCAATTCCTGCAGCTCAAAAGTAGGCATGTTTGCTGTAATGCCGCCGAATATGACTGGCATCTGGCCAAGGTCGAATTTGACCACCAGAGGATCATTAGCTTCTTCAGGAAGAAAATTGCTGTAAAGGCCCATCTGGTCTCTGAGATCCTGTGCAGCAAAATCAAGATTGGTCCCCCACTCAAATTCCACCATGATCACGGAAGCCCCTTCGAATGTAATCGAATTGACTTTTTTCACCCGGCTGACAGAGTTTACTATTTGTTCCAATGGCCTGGTGATTGTGTTTTCAATGTCTTCCGATGAAGCTCCACTATAAACGGTGATCACAGATACCGTTGGGAATTCGATGTCCGGAAGAAAATCCAGGCCTAGTCTTACAAAGGCAAGAGACCCCATCACGACCAGGATCATAGCCAGCATGGATGTTGTGACTTTTCTATTAACAGAAAACTCTGGTATTTTCATTTAATGACCTCTTTTATTTCTATTTTAGTGCCATCTTCAAGGCCGTAGTTTCCTTCCACAATTACAAGATCGCCCTCTTTGAGTCCCTTCACGATTTCCAGCATATCAGTATTTTGAAGGCCAAGACTCACCTCTTTTCTCTCTGCCGTACTATTTTCTAGGGCAAGAAAAATATATTTTTGATCGAGGACAGCCTTCTGGGGAATGACAAGAGCATTCTCATGAGTACTCACTTCAAGTATGACCTCCCCAAACGTGTTCGGCCTTAAAATAAAATCAGGATTATCTGCCATCACTTTGACCTTGAATTTCTTGGTCAAAGGGTCTGCAGTCAGGTTCATAACTGACACGACGCCTTGAAAAATATCGTCAGGAAAGGCCGCCACTTTGAGTGTAGCCACCTGACCCTTTTTTATCCGGATAATGTCCTGATAAGAAACGTCGATCTCTATTTTTACACGGGAAAAATCCATCAATGTCAACACTCCGCTGATTGTAGAGAACCCGCCCATCATAGGATTTATGACATCGCCAACTTCTGCATTCTTTGAAGCAACTACTCCGCTGAATGGTGCCTTCATAAGGGAAACATCCAGACCGTGATTGGCTAAATTCAAAGCTGCTAGTGCCTGCTGAAGCTGAGCCTCGGCCGCCTCAAAGGCGAGTTCAATTTTTTCATACTGCTGGTCGGATACAGCATTCTCCTTGATCAAGCGTTTCATTCTATCCATGTTACGTTTGGCATCTTTGTAATTGGCGTCTGCCACAGCTACGCCCGCCTTTGCCTGTTCAAGCTGAAGCCGTATAGCCCGTGTGTCTAACTCAGCAAGCAACTGCCCCTGCTTTACTCTATCTCCTTCTTCTACATGGATCTGTACTATCTTTCCTCCGACATCGGGTGTAATATTTATTTCTTTCCACGCCTCTATGAGTCCTGTATATAAAAGTTTTTCTGAAATCCTCTGCTTTTTAACTTTATAAACTTTAACCGGCGCAGCTCCAAAACTTTCTTCCTTGATTTCTTCTTTTTGGTCCTGAGATTGACAAGAAAAAAGAAAAAGGGAAAGGAACGATGCAACAAAAACTTTTATTTGTGTATTTCTTTTCATTTGATTCCTCCGTACATCTCAATCAATATTATTCCAACCAACTCCCATGGCTCTATCCAACTCTGCCAGGGATATGACATAATCATACAAGGCCTGAGAATAGTTAGTTTTAGCCTGGGATAAAGCCGCCTGAACAGAACTGACATCAAGAGTTGTCGCTAACCCTTCAGAAAAATTCAGTTCAGCAATCCGTAAGCTCTCCTGAGCCTGTTCGACATTCTTTTCCTGCGAAAGGAGGGATTCCTTGGCTTCTTTTATCCTTAAGATAGCCTGCCTGACTTCGAACTTTACCATATCTCTGAGGCCTTTCTGGTTAAGATCGATTTCTTTGATCATGGCCTTTGACTGAGCCACTCGGGCAGAGGTTGTAAAGCCGTTAAACAGAGGCACTGTGAGAACAAGATTAACAGCATAATAACTCTGCCAGATATCCTTTCTAAAGTTTAATTTGTCCGCCCAGAAATTATATGTTCCTGCTAAGGCAAGAGTAGGAAGATTTACAGCACGCGCCAGTTTCAATGCTTCTCCGGCCATCTGTTTTTGGTACCTAAGTCGGCTGATCTCAGGCCTGTTAAGAAGTGCCCTGGTTAAGCACGATTCCAAATCAGGCTCAAAGGCCTCATAAGCCAAATCTCCTTTTATTTTAACAGATTTAGAAAGGTCCAAACCCAAGAGCGTTTTCAAGCTGAGTTCTGCAATCTTCAGATTATTCCTGGCTTTAATCAATTGTGGTTTCAGGTTAGCCACCTGAACCTCTGACCTTAAAAGATCAAACTTGGAAGCTATTCCAACTTTATAAAGGCTCTTGACATTTTTAAAATGCTTTTCTGTAACTTCAACAGCTTCCTCTGCAACTTTGACAAACTCTTCGGCCAGCAGATAACCATAAAAAGCTCTTTTTGTGTTGAACACAGTGACATGTTTGGATTGTCTTAAAGCCTCTTCAGTTGATTGAAGGTTATATTTTGCCTGTTTATAGCCAGATACCAAGCGGCCGCCTGTAAAAAGAGGAAGAGAAAAAGACATAGAGAACTGGTAATCTCTGGTAAAGTCAACAGAAACCTTCTGGGGAGGCTCACCAGGAATAAAGGAAGGAAATTCCAATTCAAAGAGTTTCTCATCCAGAGTGGTTAGACCTTGAGCATTGAGGCTTGGTAAAAAACCCGCTGCAGCTTCCCTAATTTTTGATTTGGCAGCCTTCACCCTCTCTCCCGCAGCAAGGTGATATGGATTCTGGGAGAGAGCTAGATGAATGCTGTCTTCAAGGGTCAAGGTCATCTCTTCCTGGGAGAAGGAAAATTTTCCCATAGAAAAAAGTACCCATATGATTAAAAATATTTTTCCTGTCTTCTTCATTCTTATTCTCCTTTTCTAGCTTCTCTATTTTTTTTTATTCCATAGAGAAAAAAATCAAGAAGTAAATCCGTGCTTTTACTTATTCCATATTCTTTATTATCCAAGGGGCCTTTAAAGTAAAATCCACGTAGCATGGCTCCGAAAATAAATGCTGCATCCCTAACATCGACTTTCCGGAATTCTCCGGATTCTATCCCCTTATTGATAATTTCACATATAATATTAAAGATTTGCTCCATCTTGGCTTTGAACTCATATGGGATTTTGGGATGTAAGGAAGAGTGCGAAATCTGTGTTTCTGAACCTATTTTAAAAATCTTTTTCATTACAGACCTTTCCATGAATAATATTCGAGCAATGTTTTTCTTTTTATGATAATACGAAATAATGTAAGAAATAAGTTCTCTTAATTTATCTTCTGCACTCATATCATTCAGCATTATTTTTGTCACTTTCTGATGCGTTTCTTCAAAAGAACTAAAGATAATATTAAAGAATATATCGCTTTTGCTCTTAAAATATCTGTAGAGTGTTGCTTTTGAAAACTGGGCTTCTTCAGCTATATCATCCATTGTTGCCAGGCTGTAACCTTTCTGGGCAAACACTCTTTCAGCCGCCTTAAGGATAAATTTCTTGTTTTCTTTTCTTCTATTTTGTTTTCTTTCGAATCTAAGATCTTTCTTCCTCATTTTATATACCTATAAGTTTTATTATTAAACTAATTAGTTTAAGTTATAGACTTAAAAGTTACAATAGCAGGATTTCTGGCAACTGTCAATAGTTTTTCATATCCTAGCCAAATCTTCAATAGTCGCTGTAGCTTCTTCGTCAGCCATAAATAGTAAACCGTGAGCCGAAAAACACAAAACTAATAATCGTTTAAGGTTTAATGTTTAATGTTTAAGGCAAGAATAGAAATGGGTTTAAGGTTTAATGTTTAATGTTTAAGGCAAAATAAAATTAAACCTTAAACCAAACAGGCTGAGCAATCCCATGCTGTAGCGCCTTTGAATGGGATTGCTTCGTCACTTCGTTCCTCGCAATGACGACTGGGAGTCAAACTAGACAAACTGAATAAACGGAATAGACCATCATGCTCTTGGATGGTATTTGTCGTATACGCTTCTGAGATGTTTGCGGCTGATATGAGTGTAAATCTGGGTCGTAGTGATCTGGCTGTGCCCTAGCATGAGCTGTACTGATCTCAAATCTGCTCCTCCCTCCAGAAGGTGAGTGGCAAAAGAATGACGAAGCACATGAGGGCTTATTTTTAAATCAAGGTCCACCTGTTTGGCATACTTTTTCAGCATCTTCCAGAAGCCCTGACGAGTAAAAGCCCCCCCTCTGGAAGTAAGAAAAATGAAATCACTCGGCCTCTTGATTAACTTGATCCGTGCTGCCTCCAGATATTTCCTCACTGCAGTGACAGCAGAAAACCCCAGGGGAACGATACGCTCTTTCCCGCCTTTTCCCCGACACAACAGGAATCCATCATCAAGGCTAAAGTCTTTCATCTTCAGGGCAACAAGCTCTGATACTCGCAATCCAGTCGCATAGAGAAGTTCCAGCATAGCTTTATCCCTGAGGCCACGAATATTTTTCTTCTTTGGCTGTTTTAAAAGAAGTTCCACTTCTTGGATCGTCAAAAACTTCGGCAAAGCAAACCAGATCTTTGGAGTTGAAAGATTAACAGCAGGGTTTTTTTTGATGACTCCATCCAAAATCAGGAATTTATAAAATGACTTTACTGAAGAGATTAGCCTGGCTAAAGAGCGGGCAGAGAGACTTGCTCGGCTCTGGTGGTGGATGAATTTTACCAAATCTTCCTCTCCTCCCCTCAACCATGGTATTTTTTCCTTCTGAAAGAATCGAAAAAGCTTTTTAATATCCTGAGAATAAGAAAGAAGGGTATTCATTGTAAGTCCCTTTTCAACTGATAGATACTCGAGGAAAACCTGAAGAATCTCCTCAGGAGAGGATGAAAGATTTTTCATTGAATATAAGGATTTGAGCTCTTTTCCTGACCGATCGTGGTTAACGGACCGTGGCCCGGGAGTACAATTGTCTCATCAGGCAAGACCAATATTTTATTTCTAATAGAGTTTTCCAGCTCTTTCCAGGAACCTCCAGGAAGATCTGTGCGGCCAACGCCTCCAAAAAAAAGCGCATCTCCAGAAATTAAGAAACCATCTCCCAACAGGCTTATACTTCCAGGAGAATGACCAGGTGTATGAATGACCTTCATTTGGGATTTCCCGATATGTATCTTTTCTCCATCCTCTAGAAATTTATCTGGGGATGGGGAATCTTTGGCTCCAAGAAAAAAGCTCAGTTCATATTGCTGAACACCATTTAACATCGGTCCGTCAGAAGCATGAATATAAAGAGGAATATCAAACCTTTCTTTTATATCTTTATTGGCACCAACGTGGTCTACATGGCCATGCGTATTGATTAAGATCACAGGCTTAAGCTCTTTCTTGATGATCACTCGGAATATTTTTTCTGCTTCAGCTCCGGGGTCAACAATAGCACATTCAAGAGTCTTCTCACAATAAACAAGGTAACAATTAGTCTCGAGCACGCCTACAATAATTGCTTCATAATCCATTTTTTTATGATAAATCTATAAACTGCTATAGTCAAGCATCTCAAATCTAATGTAAGCATTTCCATAACCGTGATAACTAAGACAATATATGCAAAATGTTTTTGTAAATTCCTGAAGCGACCTTGAAGATTTACTTAGAAAATTTAAACCTTAAACTTATTCGTTTGGTATTTGTAATTTGGCATTTGGGATTTTACGAAAAATGTTCCTCCTTTTTTCTTGTGTTTTCTGAGGGAAAAAAATATAATCCTCTTAAATGGTTGAAGAGCCCTGGCAAGTTCAAATCTTTAAACGATCTTTAAAAAAAAAGGAAAAGTTTAAACTTCTTGAAAAGAACCTTCTCATCGAACCTTCTTCTATCATCCTGGACTTAGGCTGTGCGCAGGGAATTCTGAGCTATTTTCTGCGCCAAAAAGGAGGCTTCTGGATAAGTACAGACCTGGACTTTGTCAACCTGAAAACAACTCAAAATCTCCTCAAAAAAAATCTCGCCCAGATGGGACCAGGAATTTTTCCCTTTAAAAGTAAGTCTTTTGAGATGGTGGTAAGCCTTGATTATCTGGAACATTTAGAAAATGATGAGCTGTGTCTTGAAGAAATCCATCGTGTACTCAAAAAAGGAGGTCATCTGGTTTTGGTTACCCCACACACGGGAAGACTTTTTTTTCTTCACAAACTTCGGTCTCTCTTGGGCCTAAAATTGGAATTTTACGGCCATAAAAGAGAAGGGTACAGCTTGAAAGATCTTCGAGAGAAACTTAACAAAGCTCATCTTCGTATAGAGAAACACGAAACATTTTCCCGTTTTTTTTCCGAATTCTTAGAACTCATCCTGAATTTTCTCTACATCAGAGTTTTTCCCTCTAAACCAGCAGCTGGCTTAAGAGACGGGCATATCAGACCTTCCACTTCGTTTGAGTTTAAGTCAAGAAAAAAAGTTTTTAAACTGTATTCCTACATCTATCCGTTTATCTGGCTTTTCTCCCGCATGGACAAGCTGCTGTTTTTTCAAAGAGGCTATGGCCTCATGATATGGGCGAAAAAATCCGATTAACCGTGAAGCGCTAAGGATGGAAAATAGAAAAATAATCGGTTTCTTTCTTGGCCCTTTTCTCTTCCTCCTGGTTTATTTTTCGACTATTCTTTCTCAAAACCCAAAGGCTCACACCCTTCTGGCAATTTTTCTTTTAATCGTTGTCTGGTGGGTAACTGAATGTATTCCTATTCCTATCACTGCACTCCTCATTCCTATCTTCATAACAATCTTCGGGATTGCCCCAGCCAAAGAGGCGTTCAGTCCCTTTGCTAATCCGATTATAATGCTATTTTTGGGGAGTTTTATCCTGGCAAAGGCGATGTGTGTACATTCTCTCCATGAGAAATTGGCCTACTCTGTTCTTTCTCTAAAAAGCATCTCCCATAAGAAAACCAGGGTTCTCTTTGCACTAGGATTGACCAGCGTTTTCCTTTCCATGTGGATAAGCAACACAGCAACTACAGCCATGATGTATCCCATCGCTCTTGGAGTTTTGGGTGCATTTAATTCTGGCAAGGGAAAAAATGGAACGGCCTCCTTTTCCGTGATCTCGTTGCTGACATTGGCCTACGCAGCCTCAATAGGAGGCATCGGGACTCCGATTGGAAGCCCCCCCAACCTTATTGCTATCGGCATGCTGGAAAAACTGGTTGATTACAGAATCTCGTTTTTCCAGTGGATGGTTATCGGATTTCTGGTTCTTATTCCCATGTTTTTTGTTCTCTTTTTTCTTATGAAGTTTAAACTCAGAGGTGAGGCAAATCCAATTCAGTCAGTTGACCTGACTTCCCTAACTGGAAAAAAAGAAGAAAAAAAGCTTACAAGGGCTCAAAAGAATGTCCTAGCCGCTTTTTCAGTCACTGTTTTTCTCTGGGTCTTTCCAGGTTTTATATCGCTTATTTTGGGAAGAGAAACTCCGCTTTTCCTCTGGTTCCAACAACATTTCCCCGAATCAATCGCCGCAATCATCGGAGCCGGGCTCCTCTTCTTTTTACCTGTTAATCTAAAGCAGGGAAAATTTACTATCTCTCTGAAACAAGCTATTCAAGTAGATTGGGGAACACTTCTGCTTTTTGGCGGAGGGCTATCTCTGGGATTTCAAATATTCGAAACCGGACTTGCTGACGCTATAGGAACATTTTTCATTTCCTTAGGAGGAAGCTCGGCAAGCTTGACCCTCATCACGCTTCTTTCTGTGGCTTTCAGCGTTTTCCTTACAGAATTAACCTCTAACACAGCATCTGCCAGTATGATTATTCCAATTATTATTGCTATCTCACAGGCAGCATCGATCAGCCCTTTGCTACCTGTTCTAGGAAGTGCCATCGGATGCAGCTTTGCCTTTATGCTTCCTGTGGCTACGCCGCCTAATGCTATCATTTATGGCTCAGGAATGATTCGCCTGCCACAAATGATGAGATACGGTTTCTGGCTAAACATTGCCGGAATCATTATTATTTGGGTAGTGATCCGATTCATCACCCCTTTGCTTGGAATTATCTAACGTATGAGCCGTCTGTTCTGTCTATTCCGTCTATTCAGTCTGTTCCGTTTATCTGAGTTTGTCTGGTTTGTTTGAGTTTTGAGTTATTTCCCTAGATGATTGACTTCTGCTATAATTTGTAGCGATGGATGCTTTTCTCTCCAAAGAGGCTTTTCAGATGCTTTTGGCTTTGAGCCTGATCTCTTCAACTTCAAACTCTGACGGGCTGCTCATCGGGCACAAAAGAGGTCATAGATTCTTTGTGGAAAAAATCTTTTCCTCGAGCAAAGGATTTTTCCCATCGCTAAAGAAGTATTATGCCCTAAACCAAGCCCTCGATAAAAAAATCCTGGGATTCTTCTCTTTTCAAACTGATGATAAAAAAGTGAAAAAAATCCTGGCACCTTTTGCCTATGGAAAACTTTTCCTTCAAATTAACATAAATAAGCAAAAAAAGATGGCCTTTAAATCTTATATCATAGATTACGAAAAAGAATTTTTTCTCTCGCCTATCCAGCTCAAATCTACCAAATAAAAGGACATATAATAATGGAAAATTTCCTGGATAAAGACCAGCAGAAATTTCTGCTTGAGCTGGCCCGTAAAGCCATCGTGTATCACAAGGAGACAGGAGATACTATCAAGATAGATACTAAGGATGAAGCCCTTAAGAAAAAAAGAGGAGCCTTTGTCACTTTAAAAGTGGAAGATCAGCTTCGAGGTTGTATCGGATACCCCCTGCCTTTTAAATCCTTGTACGAAACAATAATTGACGCTGCCATTTCGGCCGCCTCCCATGACTACCGCTTTCAGTCTTTATCTACTGAGGAACTGCCGGAGACACAGATCGAAATCTCCGTTCTCAGCCTTCCTAAACCGATAAAGGATGTTTCAGAAATTGAAGTGGGAAAGCATGGGATCATCATTTCCAAAGGCCCAGACAAGGGCCTTCTTCTCCCTCAAGTTCCTTTAGAGTGGAATTGGGACTTAGAAACCTTTCTTAGGCACACCTGCTTGAAGGCAGGCCTGGCTGAAGATGAATGGAAAAAAGGAGCAAAGATCGAAATCTTCTCAGCTCAAGTGTTTTCGGAATGAATAGGAAAAATTATTACTTTTTCCTGAATTGTTTTTTTTGAAGAAGTTCTTTTGCTTGTTCTTTGGCCTCGCTGACTCCAGAAATCCAGCGGGGATCATCTTCCATGTTCAGGACATATTCAATTTCCTCTCTGGCTTTATCTTTCTCTTTGAGCGCAAGGTATGTTTCGGCTAAATAAACTCGCGTCACAGCATCATTGGGGCCGAGTTCTTTGGACTTCAACAGATGTTCAAGAGATTTTTTCTTGCTTCCGCCAGCAAAACCAGGAAGTTTGAAATACACGCGACCTAAAACTCTGTCTGCCCCTCCGTCTTCATAAGAGTGGTCCAATTCTAAAACCTTGTTCATCGCATTCTTGATAGGCTTGACCAAGGCTAAACTTTTGAGAACACCTCTTGTTTCTCCATATTTTCCGTTATTGACGCCATGCCAGTAATGGCCATCAGCCTTTTCCGGTTGCAAAGCCACAGCTTTTTCTGCCCAGTAAACTCCCTGAGAAAAAATTGTCTTTTTTTCCTTTTTTTTATCGCTGTGCTCACCAATATAATACAATATCCTTGATATCCTCCAGTAAGCTTCGTATTTATCTTCTACTTTCGCAGACGCTTCCTGGTATTTTGCTTGAGCCTCCTTTGCCGCAGCCATATCTTTCATCTCGTAATACAACTTATCTCCCTGAGAAATCAACTCTTCTGCATCCTGGGAAAATAAAGAAAAAGAAACACTTAAGATAACAAGAAGCAGTAGAATTATTTTTGCCTTCATACATCTCTCCTTTTTTGCGTGTATTTATAACATAACTTTTCCGCTATAACAATAACATGTTATATGGTTTTTTTAAGTTTATCTGAGTTTGTTTAATCATAATAATGATCGGCTTCATTGTCCAACTGAACCAAGGAATGTTCAATCTTCTGACGTTCCTTTTCCAGCTCGTCATTATTTAGATCAGAGTCTATAGCTATAGGCTTTCCATAAATTGCCACCACTTTTGAGAAAGGATAAAACATCAAAAAATTATCCCAGCTCCTTAGAATCTTCTTCTTAGATGTAGAAAACGTAAAAGGAACAAGATAAGCACCATTCTCCTGGGCCAGTTTAAGGCCTCCATGCTTCATCTTTCGGTTAGGCCCTCCAGGTCCATCAGGAACAATGATCAACTCTCCACCTCTTTTAAGTTCCCCTTTCATCTCATTCCACGCTTTAATGATGGCATGAGAACCAGATCCCCTTAATATTTTATAACCCCATCTGGACATGATTTGAGCAGCAATTTCTCCATCTTCGCTTGGACTTATCAGCGGCATAATTCCTCTCCGGCGGAAGAAATAGGGAATAATAAATATTCGTCCGTGCCAAACGAGAAAAATGACAGGCTTACCCTGCTCTCTCAATTTTTGGTAGTTTTCTTCTCCTAATACTGTCATCCGCGTTGATTTGGCCCACAGCCATAAAACCAGCTTCCCTAAAAACCCAACTAGATTCCAGCGAACCCTTCTTAGAAAAGACATTAGATACAATGATATACAAAACATAATAAACAGTAAATAATAAATCTCAAAACCCAAAATAAAGTAAGGAGTAAACAGGAATTAAAATATTTTGCTCCTTACTCCTCACTCCTAACTCCTCACTTAGTATTCAGTTTTGAGTTCTTTTTAAATAAAGATCTACGGTTGATCCAATTATGAATCCAGCTAGACTAATTGCTAGTCCGTAAGGGACAGAATAGGGCCATTGGGGCCAGCCAAATTTAAGCAGTTTTATTTCGCATAAAAAGCCTACTATAGAATGTCCTCCTCCAAGAACAAGGCTCAAGAACCCGGCCATGGGCAATTTTTTCTTCAGAAAAATCATGGCTATTCCGGGAATAAAAAGACCTTCAGCCATGATCTCAGAGGCAAGCCCGAGAGTTTTCAAGACGCTCTGAAACCTGGTTGCAACAAGAAAAGCAAGCGCTCCCACTAAAAAGGAAGAAAGCCGGCTTATGGAAACAATATTCTTAACCCCGCTTGATGAAAAAATCTGTTGATAGAAATCCCTGGTCAAAGCCAGAGCTCCTGTGTTGATTGCCGTATCCATAGTGGACATGATCGCAGCTACTACAGCCACAAACAAAACGCCGCTCAAAAAGAATCCTGTTCTTGAAGAAATGAGCTCAGAAAGAATAGGTCCTTCAAGATATTGAGATGAAAATAGAGGAAGAGAAAGCATTCCGATAAAAACTATGAACCAGTAGAGAAGAAAAAATGTCCCTGACGCAGCAAACAGCCCCTGCTGGGCTTTCCTGGCGGTTCGCGCTGCCTGAATCCTCTGCCAGGCAATAGGAGAGATAATCCAGGCCAGAGTAAACGACAGAAGAATCAAAAAATTCTTTTTAAAATCAAATAAAAAATTGAAATAATCGTCTCTTCCTAGCCTTGATGCTAAGAGTGAAATTTCTTTTAAAGACGAAGTTCCAAAAAGGAAAAAGAAAAGAGAAAGGATCCCTGCCGAAAGGAGAAAAAATTGGATACTGTCAGTAATCACAACAGAAAAAAATCCCCCGAAAATAGAGTAAACAAGAACGATAGATGTCCCCAGCATCAGGCTGTAAAAGTAAGACGTCCCAAGAAATAATTTTAAAAATTTGCCTACGGCCACCATCTGAGACGAGGCTAAAACAACCATGTACCAGACAATCAACAACGAAGCCAGATGGCGAACCACACGGCCATAGCGCATCTCCACAAGGTCCGGCAAAGTGATTATTGGTAACCGCCAAATGGGTCTTGCCAGTAAAAAGCCAAACAGAAGAACAGTAATTACTGCTGGCATCCCCATGACCCAGAATGAACTCACACCTTGCCTGAAAGCTTCATCGACTGAGACCAGAGTAGAAGTCGCCCCTAACCAGGAGGCTACAAGAGATATATAAACCAAAAAAGCCGGGAGATTTCGTGAAGCAAGAAAATAATCCTCCAGATTTTTCATCCTTTTTGAAAAAAAGAAACCTACAAAGAGAATTATGATAAAATATGCAAAAAGAAAGATAAAAAATTCAAGTTTCATGATGAGACTTATAACAAAAATCCCTTTCTTTTAGCAAATTCTTGTAGGAAAAATTTATATAAAGCTACCTATATGTTATAATTTATACGGCATGAAACATATTTTTTGGCTGCTCCTCCTTCCGATGATCAGTTTCTCTCAAACGGCCGAGGACGTCGCCCTGAAGACAGATAAAGCGTTACACTCTTTACGATCTCTCCAGGCTAATTTCGAACACATATACTATTCTTCAACAATCTCCACTCCATTAATAGAGAAGGGAGAATTCTATTTAAAAAAACCTGACTTGATGAAATGGGAATACAAAGAACCGGAGAAGAGAATTTATCTCCTTAAAGGTGCATTCTTTGTGGAGTATATTCCAGAAGAGAATCAAATCATCGAATATGACTTATCAAAAGAAGGACACGAATCCGAGATTCTTCTCCTTTTATCCGGCCAGAAGGGATTGCTAGATAATTATTCGGTGGAATTCAGCCCATTCCCTACGAAAAATAAAAAATCCTCACACCTAAAACTAACATCAAAACAAGAAGATGAGGATTCTTTCATTCTCCTGGAAATAAATAAAAAAAATTGGCTTATTCAAAAAGCTGTTTTCTTTGACTGGGCAGGTAATAAAACTGAATTTCACTTCAGCCGGATTAAGATAAATGTTCCTCTCGATAAAAGCACTTTTGAGTTGAATGCGCCTCCAGGAGTTGAAATAATTAACAGAAAAACAGACTAATAGATTAACTGCCAACTTAAAATTACATTAATTAAAACTATTTTACTTCGTATACGTATAATTTGAAGGGGACAGGAAGCCCTCCATGGATGAAGATAAGGAATTAACTAAAAGATCCCTCAAAGGGGAAAAATTCCGCCTTCATTACGGGAACTTTTCGTCTGGAGACATATCAACGAATTCAGCTACGAAGAAATGGCCGAGATAAAAGGAATCCCCATCGGCACAATAAAAAACAGAGTCTTTCAGGCCAAGGAATTAATCCGTGAACTTCTGGAGGATGCAACATGAATTGCCTCAGAATCAATCAAATCTATCTCTACCTTGAGGGAGAGCTTTCTCCAGCTGAAAACAAATCCATTGAGGAGCATCTTTCGTCCTGTTTGATATGTAAAAAAGCAGTCAAAGAAAGAAGACTCCTGCTTCAGGCATCTCGAAGCCTTCCACTATGGAATACACCTCCTGATTTTACTCAACAGGTCATGACCCGGATTTTTCCAGAAAAGGTTTCCTTACGCAGTTTGCTTACCGTCATGGCTGCCGGCTCTTCTTTGATTTTCCTCACGTTTTTAACCTATCTTCTGATATCCGTTCAGAATCTTGCGGATTCCCTCATTAGCCTTGGCCAAACGCTGCTGAATCTTGTCCGAAACCTTTCAATCCTTTTCGTCAAATTGTATAAACTAGCTTCTCTTCTCGTTAAAATCATTCTTCAATTCTCCGAATTTTTACTTAAGGGCTTCGCTAGCTTGACAACAATACTTAGTCCTGAGCTTCAAATAATCCTTATCACTTTCACCTTAATTTTATCCGCTTTTATACTTTTCAGGGTGAAGAAAACGCTATTAAAAGGAGAAAATCATGAAAAATAAAATGGTTTATTTCTTAATCCTCCTTTTCCTTTTTATAGGATATGTCCCCCTACAAGGCCAAGGTTTTGTCTTGCAAAAAGACATCTTTGTTGCAGAAGACGAAGTTCAGGATAATGTTATAAGCTTTGGAGGGGAGATTCTCATTAAAGGGAAAGTCAATGAAAACGTTATTGCCTTTGGCGGAACAATTATTGTGGAAGGCAAAGTTGGGGATTTGGTCTTGGGGTTTGGTTCCGAAATTACGCTGAAGCCGTCGGCCGTAGTCAAAGGGGACGTCGTCTCTCTAGGAGGGACGCTCGACAAAGAACCTGGAAGCATTGTGGAGGGAGATACCATCTACTTTAACACTTCTGAAGGAGTTATAGAGTTTTTTAAAGAAGGCTTGAGCGGAGTCTTCGGAATGTCCCTGATTCCTGTATTACTGGTAATAAAATTAATCACGATGTTTATCTGGTTCATCCTCGCAGTTATTCTCATAGCCATCTTTCCTCGTCAGATATCCTTCGCCTCTTCCCAGATTAGAAAGTCCTTCTGGCCGATTTTCGGGACAGGCCTATTAAGTATCATCATCTTTACTGGCTTAATTTTTATCTCTGTTTTTCTCTCTTTTATTTTGATAGGTATTCCGTTCCTGATTTCTCTCATAATTATCGGCATAATCATCAAAATTTTGGGCCGCGTCATTCTTTTCTACTTCTTTGGAGAAAGCATTTCCAAAGCCTTTGGAGGAAAGCAACCTTCTCTGCTTTTGGCTGTCTTTCTTGGTTTTATTCTAGTGAGTTTTATCGGTTTTATTCCAATTATCGGCTCGCTGTTCTCCTTCGTTTTGAGCATAATCGGGTGGGGAGTGGTTATTAGAACAAAATTCGGAACCACAGAGAAACTGACTTAATGATTAACTGACTTACTGATTAACTGACTTACTGACTAACAGGATTAGAGTTCAAGAATTTCTTTCTCTTTTACAGAGGCGAGTTCCTCTATGTTTTTTGTGTATTCATCCATAATTTCTTGAAGTTTATCATAGCCCCAGAACTTGTCATCCTCTGTGATTACTTTTTCCTTTTCCATCTCTTCTACATCTTCCTTGGCCTTTCTCCTCATGATACGAAGAGCAGTTTTTTCTTCTTCCAGCATCTTCTTTATGTGCCTGGCTATTTCCTTTCTTCTCTCCTCATCCAAAGGGGGAATGGGAACTTTAAGAGTTTTACCGTCATTTATAGGGTTAAGACCAAGATCAGCACTTCTTATTGCTTTGTCAATGGCTTCTAAAAACGAAGGGTCATAGGGCTGGACTGTTATTAAACTAGGATCAGGAACTCCAAGAGTCGCTACTTGATTAACCGGAGTTAAAGTTCCATAATAATCGACTTTAATATCCTCAAAAAGGCTGATATTTGCTTGGCCTGTTCTTAATCTACTCAAATCCTTGCGAAAATGTTCCACCGAGACTTTTATCTTCTTTTCAAGGTCCTTTAATATATCTTTGACCATTTTATTCCTATTTTGAAAAACGATTTCTAAAAGGACTTCTCCTGCTTCAGAAGCCTAGGATTTTATTTAATAAATTCTTGTTCCAACCTTATGGCCTAAAACAGCTTTTTTAATATTTCCTCTCTTCTTCAGGTTGAAAATCACGATAGGCAGTGCATTATCTTTGCACAAAGAAATTGCCGTAGTATCCATGATTTTTAACCCTTTTTTTATAACGTCAAGATATTTAATAGAAGGAAACTTCCTGGCGGTTTTATCGATTAAAGGATCGGCTGAATAAACACCATCAACTTTTGTTGCCTTCAATATCACCTGAGCTCCGATCTCTAGGGCTCTTAAGGCAGATGCTGTATCAGTTGTAAAGTAAGGGCTCCCGATTCCTGCACTGAAAATGACGATCCTTCTTTTCTCAAGATGCCTGATGACTCTTCTCTTGATAAAAGGTTCAGCAACGGCCTTCACTTCAATGGCAGAGATGTGGCGCGTGACAATCCCCGCCTGCTCTAAAGCATCCTGAAGAGCGATCCCGTTAATTATTGTGGCCAGCAAACCCATGTAGTCTGCCGAAGCACGATCCATTCCAGCTTCTGTACCTCTAATTCCCCGGAAGATGTTCCCCCCTCCGATCATTATGGCGATTTGAACGTTTAAATCGTGAATCTCTTTTATCTCCTTTACGATAGACCTAGTTGTTTCGAGATCAATCCCATAGGGAAGCTTACCTAAAAGAGACTCGCCTGAAAGCTTTAATAAAACTCTTTCATATGCGGGTTTTATTTGTGGCATGTTGAAATATTAGTGTTTGCCTAATTGAAATCGAGCAAACCTTTTAATCATTATATTTTCCCCAAATTTGGCTATATAGGAAGCTACAAGTTCTTTTATTGAAATTTTGTCGTCCTTTATATAAGGCTGATTCAATAGACAAACTTCCTGGAAAAACTTACTCAGCTTTCCATGAACAATCTTTTCAATAATCTCTGGAGGTTTGTTTGAATCCTTGAATTGCTCTCGAATAATATCCTTTTCTTCGTTTAATACATCCTGCGGAATTTTTTCTGACGAGATATACCTGGGGTCTGCTGCAGCAATATGCATGGCAATATTCTTGACTAACTCCTTGAATTCCCTGTTACGAGCCACGAAATCTGATTCGCAATTAACCTCCACAAGGACTCCGATTTTATCATTAAGATGAATGTAGGAACCCACTATTCCTTCAGCAGTTTCTCGGCTCATCTTATCTTTGGCCCGCGCATATCCCTTCTTCCTCAATATAATAATTGCCTTTTCAATATCTCCTTTACTTTCCTTGAGTGCTTTCTTGCACTCCATCATTCCGATTCCTGTCCTCTGACGGAGCTCCTTTACCGAATCAGCTGTAATTTCCATCTTGTACTCCTTCCTTATTCTGACTCCTTAAGAATTTTAACACCAGCCTCTTCCCCCTCAGCAAGTGGTGTTTCTTCAGAGGAAAGAAGCTGCTCAGTTTCAGAGCTTTCTTCCTCTTTTTTTTCTTCCTGGAGTTCTCTTTCAATTTTCTTTTTCTTGCCCTCAACTATAGCCCCAGAAACCTTTGAAGTAAACAGTTCAATGGCTCTCACAGCATCGTCGTTTCCTGGTATGGGATAGTCTATATTTTCTGGATCTCCATTTGTATCAACTATGGCAATAATTGGGATGTTCAACTTTTGTGCCTCTGCTATAGCAATCTCTTCTTTTACAGAATCTATAACAAAAAGCGCTCCAGGCAGCTCCAACATGTCCTTTATTCCGCCTAAATTTTTTGAAAGTTTCCTGTAAACCTTCTCTAGCTTTGACTGCTCTTTCTTTGATAGAATATCCCACCGTCCATCTTCTTTCATCTCTTCTAATTCGATCAACTTTTCTACACTTCCTCTGATTACACTGAAATTTGTCAGCAATCCCCCCAGCCAGCGTTGGTTAACATAACAAGATTCACATTTCGTTGCATAATCTTTTATGATATCTTGTGCCTGCTTCTTCGTCCCAACCATAAGTATTTTTTTTTCGTTGTCGGAAACACTGATTACAAACTGAAGAGCCTCCTTGAAGATTCGAATAGTCTTCTGTAAATCGATTATATAAATTCCATTTCTCTGGCCAAAGATAAAATCTTTCATCTTGGGGTTCCATCTCTTCGTCTGGTGACCAAAATGAACGCCTGCCTCTAAAAGCTCCTTCATTGTTACTGAAACCAATGTTATGCCTCCATTTATCTCTTGTGATATTGAGGTGCCTTACGGGCGCCTAACAATCCATATTTCTTTCTTTCCTTAATCCTGGCATCTCTCATGAGAAGACCTGCTCCTTTAAGAGTGGGTCTCAACTCCTTATTGAACTCAACCAATGCTCTTGAAATTCCTAACCGAATCGCTTCTGCTTGACCGCTAATTCCACCTCCGTTTACACGTATTAAAATATCAAATTTACTCTCAGTCTCGGTCAGAAGAAAAGGCTGTCTAATGGTTTGCTTTTGGCTATTCAAATTAAAGTACTCCAAAAAAGGACGAGACTTCTTGTTCACATATAAAGTTACATCTCCTTTACCAGGTCTTAGAAATACTCTAGCAATTGAAGTTTTTCTTTTTCCTGTCCCGTAATACTGGATTAAACTCAAAGTTCCTCCTAAAATTGGTATTCTTGTGGTTTTTGAGCCTCATGTGGATGATGGGGACCTCGGTAAACTTTTAGCTTCTTGTAGACAGCTCGGCCGAGCTTGTTTTTGGGAATCATCCCCCACACTGCCTTTTTAATAACTTCTTCTGGTTTTTTTTCTAAAATTTCTTTCAGAGTCTTTTCCTTCAATCCTCCAGGGTAACCAGAATGGGAATAATACTTTTTTTGTTCCAGTTTTTTCCCTGTAGTCTTCACCTTTTCAGCATTAATAATAATCACAAAATCCCCGCTGTCAAGAAAATCAACATACTCGGGTTTTTTCTTTCCCCGGAGAAGGACTGCAACTTCAGTGGCCAATCGTCCGAGAATTTTTCCTTCAGCATTAATCAACCACCATTTCTTCTCGATCTCATCTTTATTTGGAACAAATGTCTTCATTGCTACAATCCTCGGAATTAATTTCTTAAGTGATAGCGATTAAATAAAATACTAAATCTTCAGCAAGTTGTCAACCTTTTCCAAATCCAATGCCAAATCCTATTTTGGTTTAAGGTTGAATGTTTAATGTTTAAGGCAAGAGTAGAAACTGGTTTAAGGTTGAATGTTTAATGTTTAAGGGAATATAACTAAATGAAAAATATAAATACCTTAAACTTTAAACCTTAAACTAATCCGTTTGTCATTTGAGCTTTGTTAGTGAATCCAGACTTTCTTCTTTCTTTTAAGATAAAATCTTATTAGAGCAATCCCGATTAAAAAGCCTCCTATGTGTGCCCACCAGGCCACACCGCCTCCGATTCCGATATTTAACACTTGACCGAAAAACCACAGGCCGAGGATAAAAGCCGCAGGTATAGGTAGAATCCATATAAAGACCAGAGTCAAAATCCTAGCTCCAGGATACAAAATCAAATATGCACCCAGTATTCCTGCAACAGCCCCGCTTGCTCCGATCATCGGCACCTGAGAACTTGGATTCAATACAATATGGATCAGGCTTGCTCCTAATCCTGAAACGAGATAGAAAAGGACGAATCGAAAGCTACCTAAAAAGTCTTCAATGTTGTTTCCGAATATCCAGAGATAGAGCATGTTCCCGAATAGGTGGAGAAAACTGCCGTGGAGGAACATGGAAGTAACAAGAGTCAAAGGAGGGGATATTCGAGGGAAAAAAGGGACTGTCCTGAAATGAGTAATTTCATAGGGAATAGCCCCCATTTTATAAACAAAATGCGCTAAACCCTGCGGAGATAAGATTTGATAGAAGAAGATAACAATATTCAGAGCGATGAAAAAGATAGTCACATAAGGAAAGCGAGAAACGGGGTTCTCGTCTTTAAGGGGAATAAACATCCTTGGCTCCTATCCGAATTGTGTGGGTAAATAACCAAAAAAGACTAAATTCCAAATTACAATTTCCAAATACCAAAACCTATATTGGTTTAAGGTTGAAGGTTTAAGGATTAAATATATTTTTCATTTATTCTAAAACCTTAAACATTAAACCTTAACCCAATACGTTTGGAATTTGAGCCTTGTAACTAGACTGACTGAAAGGAAGTGAAGTATATATAACGAAGATTCTAAAAAAATGGGGCTTGCCTTTGCTGCTATTTCTTGCCTTCCCCTCTCAACTCTCGTTCAAGCCTTTCTCTCTCAAGATCTTTTTTTCTTATCTCATTAAATCTCGCTTGCCATCTATCGGCTTCAGCAATATATCTGTCATACCTGTCCGGATAAAGATCTGAATGAATATTCCTGTAAAGCATGTTGATGTAAGCATAGGTCCAAGAATAGGAGGGGTCTAACTCATTAGCTTTCATCAACGCTTTCTCACTTTCATCCGAAAGTTTTATTCTTTCCGCTCGCGACAAGACATTTTGAAGTTGTAAAGCCTTTTGAAAACGATTTACTCCTATAGTGTAAAAAAGTAAGGCATTGTCTGGATCTAATTCCAAACGCATCTGATGCAAATTATTGGCTTTATCGAATTTATCATATGAAGATTTTGTTAACGGAATATTATCATAGAATGAAGCCAGATAGGCATAGCCTTGTGGACTTTCGGGATCTGTTTCAATCCTTCGCAGATACATTTCTTCTGCTTTTCTTCCCAGTTCTTTTCTTTCACTTGCATACCTATTATAGAATCCAGCGAGCACATAATAGTTATCCATATTAGTGGGTTCCATTTCAACTATTTTCATGAACATTTTTTCAGCCTCATTAAAGTTTCTCATCCTGTCATACATGTCTCCCAATGAATGTATAATCTCTTTGTTTGTAGGATCAATTTCAAGCGCTTTGTTTAAAGCCTCCAACGCTTTTTCTGCTCTTTCCATGTTATCCTCGTCTTCCACGCCAGGCCTATATTGTTCTTTATAGCTCTCTCCTAAGAAGCGGTATGCTTCTACTAGATTTGGATTGTAATTTAAAGCCAACTCATATTCCTCAATGGCTAAACGGTAGGAATTTTCAGTGTAATAATTGTTCGCTTTAGAAAAATGATGATTCGCCTTCAATTTGTTGATCTTGAGTTTCTCGCAGCTTGTAGAGAAAAAAATCACGGCTAGAGCCAGAAAAATCAGCAGTCCGATATTTATTCTTTTTCGAGACATTGCAACCTCCTTAATCATCGTGGTCTCTTTTAACCTGAAAATAAATTTATAATCGAATGCAGAATTAAAGTCAAGAAAAACATGAATCAGTTTAGTCCGTTATGCCAGTTTAGACCGTAGAATTTAATTTAAAAATTCGTTTTTTTTCTCCTAACTTCTCACTCCTTACTCCTCACTTTTCGTCAGTTTCTTTTTAAGGTTAATCGAATTGGTGTTCCCCAAAAATCGAATTTTTCTCTTAAACGATGGATAAAAAATTTCTCATAAGTCGGAGCAAGAGACACTCGAGAATGAGCAAATAAGATAAAAGTAGGCGGGAGGGTCCCTTTTTGTGTCATGTATTTTATCTTAATCCTTCTTTTTTTTTTCGACATCGGAGGATAATTTGAATTCATCCAGGATAAAAAATCATTCAGTCGAGATGTAGAAATTCTTTTCTGGCCACAGGTATATATCTCTTCAGATAGATCGAGAATTTTTACTGTTCTCTTTCCAGAGAGAGCAGAAATAAAGAGAAGAGGTGCGTAGGCAACAAAATCCAGTTTGGCATAGACCCTTCTTTTAAATTCTTCAGAAGATTTAGCGTCCTTTGTGATCAGGTCCCATTTATTCAAAGCTATCAGAAGAGGCTTTCCTGATTCATGGGCTAGATGAGCAATAGCTGTATCCTGCCGAGTCGGAAATTCCTGAGCATCCATGATCAAACTCACTACATCCGCAAGTATGATATTTTTCTTCGCCTTAATTATGCTGGCTTTTTCCCTTTTATCCCTGGTCCTGCTTAGTTTACGAATTCCTGCTGTATCAACAAGACAGAAAGGTCTTTTATCCCTGTATATAAGAGTATCTGTGCTGTCCCTTGTCGTTCCGGGGATCTCGCTCACAATCAATGTCTCTTGGCCACAGAGCCGATTCACTATTGAAGATTTTCCTACATTGATGCGGCCAACAATAGCTATTTTAAGTGGTTTTATTTCCTTTTTTTCCTGGGATGGAGAAGGAAGAGCCTCCAAAATACTCTCTTCCAAAAACTCCAAATTTCTTTTGTGTTCCGCAGAAATAGCAAAAACCTGCTCTTCTCCTAGCCGGTAATAATCTCCAAGTTTATTCTCTTCAGGGGGTGAGTCTATCTTATTGACAATCACAAAAATTTTTTTGTCCAGCTTCTTCAAAACAACATAAAGCTCTTCTTCTGCTGGCAGCAACTCTCTTTTCCCATCAAGTACAAAAAGAAGAATATCTGCCTCCTGTGATGCCTCCCATGCTTTTTCTTTTACTTGCGTTGAGAACGGATCCTCCTGAGAATCAAAAAAACCACCTGTGTCAATTAGAATAAATCTTTTTCCAGCCAATCTGCAGAGAGTGGAAACCTGGTCTCGTGTCATTCCAGGCAGAGAATGAACCAAAGACTTCTTTTCTTTTAAAAGACGATTGAACAAGGTGGACTTTCCTACATTAGGAAAACCGACTATGGCGACTTTGGCTAGTTTTTCCATGAAGATATTCGCTTAGACTCTTGAATTCAGCAAGGCA
The DNA here is from genome assembly GCA_030669305.1 of Candidatus Aminicenantota bacterium. Taxonomy (GTDB): domain Bacteria; phylum Acidobacteriota; class Aminicenantia; order Aminicenantales; family Aminicenantaceae; genus DAOVDU01. The sequence continues at coordinate 19,013 of DAOVDU010000007.1, read as the reverse complement.
GAGATTAATTGGCGATTAAATCGTGCTGGGGTAAAAAGGGTCTGCTCAGGTCAATATGACCACCCAATGTTTGCTTTTCTCCTCCGTCAATTAGAATGAATACCTTTTTAACAGATTTAAAATTATATGTGAGGGAGTTTACTATCGAAAAAATTGTTGAAATTTCAGCCGAAGAGCCAGAATTATGCTTTTCCTGGATTTCTCTTGAAAAGTCAACATAGGCAACTCCTTCTTCCGTGATAAAAAGTTCTCTCAATTTAGTCTCAGGAGGAACAGCTGAGATATAGCCATTTTGAGACCCTTTGATGAGTTCTTCAATGACCTGCTTGGCTTGAATGCCAACAGATGAACTAGCAATTATATCTCTCACTTCAGGATGAAGCAAGGTATCTTCTTCCGAAGGAAAAAAAAGAGTAATTTGTGTGGTTTCCTCTGGCTCTTCTGATAATGGTTCTTGCTCTGGGAAAGTCGTTGAAGAAGCAGGTTTTATCCTTTCTTCTCCTCCTTTTCTAAAAAAAATGATTACAAGAATAATCAGCAGCACCAAGAGCAGCCCAACATATATTAATCTCTTCATATCCATTCTTTCATTCTTGTGAATAACGCCTGAGAAAATTCACCAAACCCCTGTAGATTGCCTGAGCAACGTTATTCTGAAATGCTTCTGTTAACAACTTTCTCTCTTCTTCCGGGTTGGAGATGAACGCCACCTCCACTAACACCGCCGGGCAGGCTACTCCGGTTAATACTTTAAAAGGAGCCTGTTTTATTCCTCTGTTTATTGTACCAAGGAGTAAATTGAGCTCTTTCTGGATACTCTCTGCCAGCTGGCTGCTTTGTTTGAGATAGGCTGCCTGCGCCATATCCCACAATATCATTTTGATGTCATCCTCATTATCGCCCCCGATTCTATCCTCAAATTCAGCAGAATTATTTTCAAGGTAAGCCAATCGCCTCGCTTCCTCATCCGTTGCATTTAAACTGAGAAAAAAAGTCTCAGACCCTCGAGCTTCTTTTCGATAAGAACTGTTTGCATGTATGCTGATAAATAAATAAGCCTTGTTGTTATTGGCTTCGGCAGCCCTGTTTTCCAGGGAAACATTTACATCTTTATCTCTTGTAAGAACGACGTTATATGCCAATTTTTGTTCAATTATGTTCTTTAGTCTGAGGCTGATATCCAATGTAATGTCTTTTTCTAAAGCACCAAATTTCCCTTTAGCTCCACTTTCCAAACCGCCGTGACCCGGGTCGATAACTATAGATTTTCGCCCAGGTGAAGCGGAAGGAACTTTTCTCTCTTCTTTATTTGTCTCAACAGAAATCCTTTTTGGACCTTCTCTGGATTCTTCTCTTCTTTCTTCTCCTCCATTGGGGCTCACATCAATAACAAGCTGAGGCGGGTCAGAAATGGTGAAAGAATCATAGCTGAAATTTCTGTGCTGGGTCCTTATGGTAATTGTATAAAAGTCGCGACCCGAGGCCCATCCCAAAGACTTTATGAAGCGGCTCCTGAAGGGTCTTCTCTGAATCCGAAAAGGCTTGTCTGCCCTGAGTTTAACAAAAAGAAAAGATCCGCTCCTCTCAATGCTGAAGCTCAATGGTATGGATGATTCGATAAGAACACGGCTTAAACTAGGATGATCCTTGACGGATAATCTTAAAAAAGGCTGGTTCTGTGGATAGGAAGAAAAACCAAGAAAAAAGAAGACGAATGGGAAAATCCACAAGAATATGGAGCTTCTCTTTTTTTGATTAAGCAATATTTTTTTCTGATACCAAGATATTTTACTGGAGGCGGCGGGAATCGAACCCGCGTCCGAAGACATTCAACAGAAAGTCTCTACATGTATATCCTCTTCTCAAATCTCGTTCCACGGCTTCTGAAGAAGAAAGATACCATGGAACCAGTCCTGATGTTTTTTCGCTTACCAGGCTCAGGGCGGGCCTGACTTGCTATCCTGCTTGTCGACGCCTCTCAAGCGCTGCAGGAAAGCGCAAGAGAAACGGCATGCCTACTATTTAGGCAGCAAGTGGCAGTGGTTCTGCACTTAGTTTTTTCCACCTTTTTAACGAGGTGGGTGGAGCCTCGACATGCAACCTCTGTTTCATTATCTCCGTCGAATCCAGTTCGCCCCCAACTCCAAGGTAATAATTATATTTCAGAACGACGAATTTTGTCAACAGGCAATCGTGACTGATTTTTTATCATTCTTCTTTCTACTTAGAATTACTATCCTTAATCTGATTTTATTCACATGCCATTTTCAAATCTTCATTGATTAAATGTTTTGAACTCATTTCGCATATCAGAAAGCAGGTTTTCCCACATTGATTATGCCATAGGGGAAATGGGTGTATTTACAGCTCAATTATTCTAAGTAATCACACAACTTTAAAAATTGTGGTTCACTAAATTGTTTATTGTCAAGGAGTGATCCCTAATTTTTTAGCTTTGCATTGACATTTTTCAAAAAAGACTTGACAAAGGGCCAAATAGATATTAAATTATAATTGACTGTAAAACGATTGTAGTCGATTGGTCGAATACATAAGGAAAGGTAAAGTCAAAAAATGCAGATTGATAAACGAAAGGTTATTCTTAAAGTTTCTAAGGCTTTATTTTCACGGTTTGGTTTAGTCAAGACTACAGTTGATGAGATTGCCAAACTGGCTCGAATAGGCAAAGGTACAATTTATCATTACTTCAAAAGTAAAGAAGATATCTTTGCAGAAGTCATTCAAAAAGAAAGCAATACTCTACAGGAGAAAATTCAGCAGGCATTAAATAACGAGAATACCCCTCAGGGTAAACTTTGCGCGTTTGTTAAAACGCGATTTCGGCATTTAAAGGAACTGAATAACTACTACAGTGCTCTGACAGATGATTATTTGCAACACTATAGTTTTATAGAGGAAACACGCCGTGAGTATTTGAAAAGAGAAATTCAAACAGTGAGAGATCTTCTGGACGAAGGTGTGGAAAAAGGAGTTTTTAAGATCAAAGATACCAAGCTTGCAGCAGAATCGATCATTTTATTGCTTAAAGGATTAGAATATCCATGGACAGTGGAAAAGGATGTATTGGATCTCGAACGCAGTGCCAACCAATTTATGCATATTTTGTTTAAGGGTATTGAAAAAAGGTAACTATATTTTTTTACCTTTAATCGACCAGAGAACTGATATGGTCGATATAAATGAAAGGAGAATATAATGGTTATTAAACCCACAATCAGATTAAAAAAAATAAAAATAATCAAAAAGGAGGTTACTAACATGCAATCTCAAGTCAAATCAATGCTCGCGATGCCTTCCCTTACTCTGGCTAACAACGTTTTAGCCAATGATGCTATTCGAAGGCTAGCCTTGAAGGCAGGGGAAAAGAAAATCTACCATACCTTAGTCGAAAAAAACAACAGCGGCAGCCCCATAAGGAGCCAGGAAGACAAGTACTACATGCTAAGGAATATGCTTCATTCCATCAACAGGGCTATGGAGAACAAAAGGGTTTCGCCTTCTGTTCGTAGAGGTCTAATAAAGATTCTGGTAGGCAAAGTGCTTTTGGAGAGCAATGCCACAATAAGAGCCTTCAAAGAAGCTTACGGATTCAAAGCTCCTGGCTTTTTGCTCATCAGCCCCACCAAACGGTGCAATCTCCGGTGTACTGGGTGCTATGCTTCCAGTTCCTCTGCCAATGCAGAGAAATTGGACTATGATATGGTGGATCGCATCCTGACGGAGAAGAAGGAACTTTGGGGCTCGCACTTCACCGTAATTTCAGGAGGAGAACCACTCATGTGGAGAAGTGACGGAAAAGACCTTATCGATATGGCTGCCCGACACAGTGATCAATACTTCCTCATGTACACCAACGGGACGCTCATTGATGAGAAGATGGCGCAACGGATGGCCAAGGCGGGAAATATTACTCCGGCGATTTCAGTAGAAGGATTTGAAAAAGAGACTGATGCTCGAAGAGGAAAAGGCGTTCATAAGCGGATTCTCAAGGCTTTTAAAAATCTGAGGAATAATGGTGTTCCTTTCGGGATTTCTATCACAGCCACACGGAACAATGCTGAGCTTGTCCTCAGCGATGAGTTTATGGATTTCTATTTCGAAAAGCAGGGTGCCGTTTACGGCTGGATCTTCCAGTACATGCCCATCGGGCGGAGCTATACCCTTAATCTTATGGTCACTCCCGAACAGCGCAAGTGGATGTTCGAGCGGGAGCAGCATCTGATCCGGGAGAAAGCCCTGTTCATTGCCGACTTCTGGAACAGTGGAGCGGTTGCCAACGGCTGTATTTCAGGAGGCCGTCCCGGCGGATACTTCTATATCGATTGGAACGGGAACTGCCTGCCCTGTGCCTTTTATCCTTATACTGTTGATAATATCAAACAGGTCTACCGGGGAGGAGGAGACCTGAACACTGTCCTGATGAATCCATTTTTTCAGGCTATCAGGAAGTGGCAGCGGGAATACAGCTTTATGAAGCCCGCCCATGAGGTGGGAAATCAAATTATTCCCTGTATTTCTAAGGACCATCAACGAGAGGCTAGAGAGATTATTGATGCTACAGGAGCAAAACCCGCAGATCAGGAAGCAGAAAAAGCTCTCAAAGATCAGTCTTATTACAAAGGGCTAGTTGCCTGTGGCGATGAGGTGGCCCGTCTCACCAACCCCATCTGGGAGAAGGAATACATCGGACCAGAAAGGTAACGCTTTGAGAAGGAGAAAGCAGCTTAATCAGCTTAAACAGTTTCCAAGGGAGGTTCGTCCATAAGGGGAATATTTCCCCTCTAATAAAAATTTTTTTAACATAACATTTAAAGAGGAAAAAATCATGGAAAATATTGAACCATGATGCCCATTTCATGTTGTTTGAAAATCATTGCCTGCGCATTAAAAAACATCTGGATACTATTCTGCTCGCAAGTCAATGAAAAGATAGTGGTAATCAATAAATAGATTTACTAATAGCAGCCAATGATTTACTATATTTTTATTGTTTTATGAGATTTTAGTGTGTTATATTAAAAATAGAAAAGGAGGAATCAAATGTTAGAATTACTAAAAAAAGGGTTTTACACAAGTCTTGGCTTGGCCTTAATCACCAAAGAAAAGGCGGAGGAATTGGCAAAAGAGTTAGTTAAGAAGGGAGAGCTTTCTGAAAAAGAAGGGAAGGGTTTTGTTGAAGAAATATTGAAAAAATCAAAAGAAGCCGAGCAGGAGTTTGAAAAGAAGGCAGAAACACTGGTTTATAATGCCATAAAGAGAATCGATGTTCCAAGCAAAAAGGAGTTTATTGCCATCACTCAACACCTTGCTAAACTGGAAGGAAAAATCGAAGAGTTGAAAAAGAAAATTGCAGAATAGCAGAATAAATGGTTTCACTTAGGCAGATACATACAGTTACCCGCACTCACCGCCATTTTCGTCGCTACCAGCAAATCTTAAGGGTTTTAGTCAAGTACGGATTTAGCGATATTCTTACCAAGCTTCACCTCTATCAAGTAATAGAAAGAGGATTTCGTCTTTTTAGAAAAAGAAAAAAAACCGAAATAATGGGATTGCCCCGTTATGAACGTGTCCGTCTGGCTTTGGAAGAGTTGGGTCCTACCTTTGTTAAACTAGGACAACTACTGAGCACAAGACCGGACTTAGTACCTCCAACCCTAGTGGAAGAATTAGAGAGACTCCAAGACAAAGTTCCGCCTTTTCCTATCGTTGAAGCAAAAGAGGTAATTAGGACCGAATTGGGGCAACCATTAGAGAAAATATTTTCCAAGTTTGAAGAAATTCCTATTGCGGCTGCCTCATTAGGGCAGGTGCATTGTGCCTGGTTAAGAAATGGAGATATGGTGGCCGTAAAGGTACAGCGGCCAAATATCTGCCGCATAATAGAAGTTGACTTAGAGATCATGTTGTATCTTGCTAATTTAATACAAAAACACATTATTGAAGCAGAAGGGTATGACCCAGTTGGTATTGTAAAAGAATTTGCTAAAAACATCGCAAAAGAACTGGATTATACGCTTGAAGCCTCAAACATTGAACGATTTGCTAAAAATTTTAAAGATGACCCTACAATCCATATTCCCCACGTCTACCACGATTATTCCACAGAAAAAGTGCTCACCATGGAATATATTGATGGCATAAAAATATCAGAAGTAAAAAAACTAGAAACGTATGGCTATGACTGCAAACTGATTGCAACGAGAGGAGCAAAGCTGATTTCAAAGCAAATTTTTGAGCACGGCTTCTTCCACGGTGATCCGCATCCAGGTAATATTTTTATTTTGCCTGATAATATCGTCTGTTTTTTAGATTATGGCATGATGGGCCGGATTGACGAGGAAGTAAAAAATGATCTGGCATCGCTGGTGAAGGCATTTATTGATAAGGATGTTTCAGAGACAACACGCTGGTTTTTAAAAATCTATCCGGCTGAAAAAGTCGATCTTCGAGAATTCAAACTAGACACATGGGAGATGTTAGACCAATATCATGGCGTACCCCTTAAACAGATTGAATTAAAAAGGGTATTTCGGCAGGCACTCTATTTTGTTGAAAAACATCACCTCAAGATACCACCGGACTTATTTTTACTCAACAAGGCCTTGGTTTATCTGGAAGGCACAGGAAGGTCTCTTGATTCGGACTTTAATGCTGTTGAGCAAATCCAACCATTTATAAAAGAAATTATTCTAAAAAAATTTAGCCCCTACACTCTAGCAAACAAGTGGAAAAAAAGCATTTTTGAATTTTTTACTCTATTCCAAGAATTTCCACAAGAAATCAGAAATACGTTTTCTTTGTTGAAAACAGGCGAAATGAAAATAAAATTTGAACATAAGGGTTTGGAACCATTCATTGCAAAGCAGGATCAGGTCAGTAATCGTCTGGCCTTTGCCATAATTGCAGCTGCATTAATTATAGGCTCAGCCCTGATTGTCCTCTCGCAAACACCTCCCTTGTTCTTTGGTATCCCTGTCATTGGCCTCGGCGGTTTTATGGTGGCAGTTTTCATGGGCCTGAGACTTCTCTTTGCCATTTTTCGCTCAGGAAATTTATAATGGATGAAATAACGGAATGAAAAGCTTATATAGAAGGAATTTAGACTATTTAAATACCGCATATCTTTCATTTAAGGACAAAAATATTCCCAAATATCTAAAAAAGTTGCAGGATTCCATTGAAAAAGAAATTTTTACAGCAAAAAAGCTCAAGGATTACGTGCACGATTTCTATTATTATTCTGACAGAAATTATGAGAAAACCAATCAGCCGATCGACAGGAATGTATTAGGAGAAAAGGTAGCTCTTGTGCTTTCCGGGGGTGGAGCAAGAGGCGCTGCACATGCGGGAGTATTAAAAGCGCTAGAAAGCTACGGCATAAAACCGGCATTCATCGTGGGCACTTCTGCCGGTTCTGTAGTTGGAGCCGCATACAGTACGGGCATTTCTCCAGATGAGATGCTTGAGATATTTACAAAAGAAGAAAAAACGTTTTTCAAATTGTCTCATTTACGTTCTCTTTCACAAAGGACCATGACCCAAATTATGAGGTCCATTTTCACTAAATATCTGCCGTTCAATGAGTTTGAAAATACAAAAATCCCCTTATATATCAATGCTACGGATGTGAAAAGGTGTGAAAGATGTATATTCTCAACCGGAGATCTGACTGAACTGGTTCTTGCATCCTCAGCCATTCCGTTTCTCTTTGATCCTTTAAGCTATGAAGATTATATTCTTGTCGATGGTGGAGTGATTGATAATTTCTGTGTAGATGTTGCCAGGATGATCAATAAAAATGACTTCCAGGGTGAGCTGAAGATTGTCATTTCCGATGTTTCCGCCGCAACTGATATGACCTCCCGTATGAACACTTCCCATTTCTTGTTAAACCTGTCGCAAGAATTTGTAGATACTGTAAAATTAGTCGGCAAAGAGGTTTATCCGGTAAGGGATGAGAAAGATGTGCTCTCAATAATCAACAATCTCTTATACATTCTGACCAGGAGAGGGGGGCTGGCTCCAGAACTATCAGGCGATGAAATAATTATAACGCCCATGCTCGAAAATATGGGGGTTTTTGAATTCAAAAAATACAGGTGGGCCTATAACAAAGGTTTTGAAACAGCAAACATTGTTATTCAGTAATTTATATTTCAGTATTTAAACAATATCTTTTAAATACAGGCATTAAGTTAAATGAAAACAGAAAAAAATTCATCATTTACTTGGATAATCAATCTAATTATAATATATCGAAACAGAGAATCCAAAGCCCGAACGACCGCAGATTAGTCTTTTATAATGCACTTTATTTATATAAGATATTCATGCTGTTACTTGCAGATTATTTGAGTTTCTATTATCTCATCAGAATTTTTCCATTCTTATTTTGAGCTTTTTTCCCAATCTTCCTTCCTTTTATAGCATTACTCTTTCGTCTTTTCGCATTTGACCTCAATTTTTTCCTGTGATATAAGTCAGAAGGAATACAGCTAATTTAAATCAAATAAAAAATAGAGAAAATTGTTGCAAACCAAAAATAGAATTCACAAAACATAAAACAAAAAAATGTCTAAAGATGTTAAAACAAAAAGGGAAGTTATTCGGATAGCAGGAAAATTAAAGGAGATTGTTACTGTCCATGATGAAAAAGGGAAGATTCTCCATAAGATTATATCCCCTTTAATGGTTGAATTTCATCCAAAGGATGTACTTCAGGTTATAATTGGTGCAGCTATTTTAGCAGTTCCTGTTGGCTTCACAGAAGAAACATGGAATTTAGGAGAAACACTGCCGTTACCAAACATTGTTGGTCTTCTTTTGCTATCTCTTCTGTTCATCTCTATGTTTGTATATTACAATTATTACAAAGGTAAAATAAAAGAACATTTAGGTGAATTCATAAAAAGAGTTTGTTCAACTTATTTTGTTTCATTCATAGTTGTTGCGATTTTATTAACGTTAATACAAAGGACTCCATGGAATGCAGATTGGATTATAGCTTTTAAAAGAGTTGTAATCGTAACATTTCCTTCTTCAATGAGCGCAGCTGTAGCTGATATCATTAAATAAACACATCCCCCCTTTGCTAACAACAGGCGGCGACTAAGTGTGCACAAAATCTTTCAGAAATGTACTAATTTATATGGGCTTATCCCCTTTGAATTTCCGGTCAGTAATTCGGTCAGTAAAATGTCACTAAAAATGCCTTAAAATGACATAACCTGAATTAACCGGCCTAGATAAAGATTGCTTGTAAGTTGTTGATTTCGATGCAAGAATCTTGTTGGAATTGGCGGGGCCGACGAGACTTGAACTCGCGACCTCCGGCGTGACAGGCCAGGGTTATTGGAATTCTAATTCTTTTGTTTTCTACACGCTGGACAAATAAACCTGCCTGCCGGGACCGTTTCGTTCTGCTGTTGTTTCGTCTCCGCGCCTGTTTTAACATATTTGTCAATATGAATTTTTTTTGGCTACTGCACCTGCCTTGGAAAAGATAAAAAAGGCCCCGGGCTAAGGTGGAGAAAATCGAAGAAAGGCAGGAAGCACCGGGGCCCCATTCAGCGGCAGCCGGAAGCATCAAACCGACTTAGGGGTATTAGCAGAGGGAGTCAATGAGCTGATACAGGAGAGGCGATGCTTTTTTGATTGCCGCTATCATTTGCTTATTACTTATTCCTAGATTTGGCGGCGAGCCGGGAAGAACGCCTAAAACCCGACTAATACGAGTAGGTTGATGCAGAAAGAAATTTGGAAGGCAACCTCCTCCTTTCTTTTGCCATTTTTTGGTCTTCTTTTGGTCTTTGAATTTTTGCTAGCTATTGAATGACTTGAATCCTATCTATGCCAAGATAATATTTCAATCCTTTCTTATCGCCCTGAACTGTCAGACAATTTTCAGCGACGATGTGTTCCGTAACAACTCCCGTCAATTCATAACGACCATCGCGATCAATAAACCAAAATTTAACTTTTTTACCGAATAAACTTTGTTTTACTGCCGTCACCCCTTTTCATTAGCATTTTTTTTGCCTTCCGGAGAGATTCTTTATCATCGACATCTATCCAGAAATGATCGCTAATATCAAGTATCTTCAGCTTGCCCCAATTGGAGAGCACTTGATTACCTGCCGAAAGTGAATATTCTTCCTGCGAAATGCTTTCCCCTAACGCATCAAAAATGACCGGAGAACAGAGGAACATTCCAGCATCAATGGCATTGAATTGTTCGAGATGTTTACTTATTCGTTTTACTCTTCCATTTTCTACCCAGACCTTGGTTGCATCATAGATATTGAAATGATCGCTGTTTAGTTTGTAGTCTACACAAAGAACGCAGCAGTCTTCTTCTAGATCAATTTGCTGTAGTTTTATCAAAATTGAATCATCAAAAAGATGATCCGACATCAGGAGGATGAAATTTTCTTTGAAGTAATCCTTGGCTCTGTAAACTGAGATGCCATTACTTCTTTCCCAATCCGGATTAAAAATATAGTCTATATGAACATCATACTTATCACCGCTGCCAATTTTTTTTATTATTATGTCAGCCATATATCCAACCACAATTTTAAACCGATTTATGCTGGCTAGCTTAGAGCTGAGGATGATGCGTTCTAAGAGGCTGAGTCTTAGAACTGGAATCAAAGGTTTAGGATAGAAGCGACGATTTAATCTGCTTCCTCTTCCTGCCGCGATGATTAGGGCTTCCATCTATATTAGCTTCCCTTTAGGGGATTTTTTCTTTAGCTTTTCATTGGGATTTAAAAGCCAAGAAATTGCTATTTTTGTTAACCGCCATTTTTATTTTTTTTCTGAAATATTCATTGGTTTTGAAGCTATTTCGCTAGAAATTCCAGATGGGGTTTGTGGTAAAACTTTAGATTGCGATGAAGGACAAGTAGTCTTCCAGGAAACAACAAGTCGATAAATCATATTATCTAACCGCCACACGTTGATAGCCAGCAATGCTACCACAAGACACCATGAATCCATTAGCTCAGTTAAAATACAACTAATAAAGATCAAGAAGGTTACTACGTCTCGTGTGTCCGCAATAATATGAGGCTTTGCACATAGTGCCATTTTAACTACAAACTGGCTGATGAGACGCACAGCAACCGTAAAAGTAACCAAGGAAATAATCAGAGGTGACGTCAGCATATCTCTTTTTAAAAGAGCAAGACCTAAAGCAAGGATTCCAAGCGAATCAATCCAGTAATCCAGGACAGTATCTAACAGCGCTCCAAACTTTGAAGTAAGATATTTCGTGCGAGCTATTTCTCCGTCGACACCATCCAAAACTGAAGCTAACTGAAGAATGATTCCCACAATTATGATAGATCCATACATCCCAGCTACCAACATCGGAATACTAAGCAAGGAAATTGCTATAGTGACCTGATTTGGCGTTATGTTTCTTTTGAGAAGAGCACGAACCACAGGGGCTGATAGCCGGCGATTTAAATATCGTGATATTAGCCCATCAGCCGGCTTTGATAATTTATACGCCTTAAAAAATTTTATAGTCATTGTGTTAACCAATTTCTCTAATCGTTTTTAATTGTCTCCGGCCAGTCATCCGGATCAAGGCAGCGGAGACCGTCTATTTCTCTCCTCCCACGGTGATACAGGCTTGATTGATCAAAGTCCCCATCGATCACTGCTAACAGACCTTTGATGCTCCTTAAAACAAAATAAGTTTTGCCTCCGTGTTTTTCGAGATCGATATCGTGGGGATGCTGGTAGACTATGTTATATTTAGTGCAGTAGTCTGCGTAGGCTTTAAGAATCTTGCGAGTTCTCTCCATGTTTTATTACCTCATTACAGCCTAGCATTTAAAAAAGAGAAAACAGAAGAAGGATTAAACCCCAAAAAAAAGCCCACTTTATCTACCACCAGAGAATTTTGATATTTTCTCTCATTCTTTACACTTCTGAATTAAAACATCCAAGTTTTGTTTATTTGAATCAGACTGAAGATGATAAAATTTTTCCTTAAATAGATTTAAGGAATTAATAGCTTTCTCCTTATCGCCTTTGTCAAAATAACTCAAACCTAAGAAAAAGAGTGCTTTGTCAAGATTTGGTTCTAGCTCTAATGCCTTCTCAAAAGCGTAAACTGCCCCTTCTAAATCGCCAGCTTGCCGATATGTTTGACCTAAGCCGCTGTATGCCAGAGCATAGTTTGAATCAAACTCGATTGCTTTTTGAAAACTCTCTAAACATTTCTGAAAAATTCGTAAATCGTTTATTTTTAAAGAGAGCAAAAGTTGAGCTTCTCCAATATTAGTAAAAAGAACCGGAGATTTTTTGTCTAATAAGAGAGCCTTTTCAAAAATCTCAATGGCCTTTTCAAAGTCACCTTTCTCACAATAAGAGATAGCTAAAAAATTCCATATTTCAGGGTCGAAGTTCATTTCTCGAAAATTTCTTTCACCAATAGCCTTGATAACTTCATCATGCTGTTTATCGTCTAAGAGATGATTAATATAAGTTTTGAAAATTAGATAACTCGAAGGAATATTCTTGAGTCCGAGCTTTAAAACTTCCAGAGCTTCTTTTGACATGCCTATTCTTTTATACAGAACCGCAAGATCGTTATAAGCAATAGAGACATCCTTCCTTTCTGTGATAACTTCCTTTAACTGCTCTAATCCTTGTTCGATTTTTCCTTCTTCAAAAAGCTCTAAAGCCTCTACTGATTTGTAAAAAAATGGAAGTAGAACTTTTATATCATTATCAGGACTAACGCTCTCCTTTCTTAAACCATAAGAATTTGAAACGTAACCTAAGCTCCTCAATTTATCCAAAGATTCTTTATCTAATTTTTTCTCTGCTTTTGTACTTTCTGCTAAGGACTGTTCTTTAATTATTGTCCCTAATTTTTTTCTATATTTGTCTAATCTCTTTTTCTCTGCAAGATTATTAAGCTCGTCAAAATCCTTTTTGAGACAGTAAAACTCAGGAATGGGAGAGTCAATAAACTTTTTTTTATTGTAAATATATCCTCTTAATGAACCCCAACCTATACTGTAATAAGGATGCATAGACTCAAAATATATAGGCTTCTTTGGAATCTTTTTTCCTTTTAAAATTGGAAAAAGAGATGTTCCTTGAAGGATGGTTGGTTTTTCAATATTCAAGATATCACAGACAGTCGGGAACACATCTAAATGACTAACATACTGTTCAGACTGTGCCTGTCTAATTCCAGGAGAAACGATAATAAGAGGAATCCAAATTGTGGAATTATATGCATAAAAACCATGAGTTTTCTCTCCATGTTCACCTAATGATTCTCCGTGGTCTCCGGTAAAAATTATTAGAGTGTTATCGAATAAATTCTCTTCTTCTAGGTATTCAAAAAGCTTTGCCAGGACAAAATCAGTATAAGCAACCTCACCACTATAAGGATGTTTTTCGTATTGAGTTTTAAATGGTTCGGGGGGTTCATATGGGTCATGGGGGTCCCAGCAATGAATCCAGAGAAACCAAAGTGATTCCTGACTCTTTAACCAGTCCAGGGCATTATCTACCACAATTTCAGCCTTCCTTTCTACTCCCGAAAACTTTTGAGAATACTTACGGCGGGGAAAATTATCATCATAGATGTCAAATCCTTGATTAAGCCCAAATTTTGCATCAAGAGGAAAAGCACCTACAAAAGCACCAGTTGAATAACCATGTGCTTTAAGGTGTTCTGCAAGAGTTAGAAACTCTTCTCTCACAATAAAATTTGAGTTCTCATGTACTCCATGATGTAAAGGGGTTGTTCCTAAAAAAAAATTTGTATGGGACGGTAAAGTGGTTGAAGTATTAGCAAACGCCCTTGAAAATAATACGCCTCTTTCTGCTAGGCTGTCTGTATTAGGTGTCTTCAAATTTTTGCTGTTGTAACAACTCAACCAATCCGCTCTCAGTGTATCTATGGTTATAACGAGAACGTTCAGTCTATCACTATTAGAATTCAGACAGATGGTAGTTAAAAAGAAGCATACAAGAAAAATAAGTAAATGGTTCGCTTTTTTTTTCATTTTCTCTTTTTATAAAAGTTGAGGCTGGTTAGGCAAAAATGGAGGTAAAATGCTATTTGACAAAAAGCGTAGAGAGGAAAAAACACACCTAACCATCCTCATTTTATTTCCTTTTAAAATAGGGACTTGCAAGCAAAAATGAGCCAAAAAGAGTTGGATATAGGCAGGAAAAAACTAGTAGTGCTCACCAGTCCCATTTCATTTTCTCTTTTTTTGAATTTTTTCGTGAAGTAGCCCCTTTCAGTTACACCTTTTAGCTCGGCAATCAGAATTTTAGTTTGGTCATCTTCTTTTATGTCCAAATTTCTTTCTATTAATTCTTTGATGCTTTTGTATTCCTTTTTTACTGCTATTCCCATCATTACTCCTTTGTGAGAATTTCCCCCTCCCTTTCAATGGCCTTTTCAATAGCTCTTCTACAGCGTTTCTCATCCTGGCTAAGATAGATTATCCGGCTGATTTCTACTGACCCCATTTTTTTAAAAGCCTGAATCCAGGCATACCGCTTTTTCGGAGTGAGCGTCAATCCTGGCATAAGATTTTTTAGTAGTCCGAGGACTAATCCCCCACGTCCTGGGAGTCCAGGGATATCAAGGTCTTCAATTGTCAATGGGGTCTTTTTTTCCGTCGCCTTCATTTTTCTCCTTCTCTCTGATTTCATAGCCCTGCTTCTCTAACCAGGCTATAAAATCCTCTATTTTGGGGAGGTCAGGAGCAGGATACCATCTCTTTTTAAACTCCTTCAATAAGTCATTCAATAAGTCAAAAGTCTTCTTTTTCATTCTCTCATTTCCTTTCAAAAAAAGCGGCAAGGCCGGAGAGTGCCAACCGGCCTTAGGCATTTATCAGCAAAAGGGGGAAATTGAAAGGTAGGACACTCTTTTTTTTGCCGCTTAAATTCATTCAATTTTTTGCATCCTTCAAAGAAGATTTGCCAGGAGCAGTCTTTAAAGAATATGCCCTCATGATTCTCAAATTCTCTTTTTCTAAAATTGACCGCTCCCAGCATCTGAACTACTTCTTCTTTTTATTCTTCTCGATTTTTTCTTTCTTCTTCTTCACTTTGGATTTTTTTTCGACTTTAGCCATTCTTATCTCCTGTTTGATTTTGAAAACTTCCACGGTTTGATCGTGGATAATTATTTTTTCACATTCCAGAATTCCCTTTTTAACAAGGCTTCCCAGAATTTTTCCAATCGTCTCCAGGTCAAACTTTCTCAAAATAATCTTTCTTAGAAATAAAAGATCCGCTGCTGCGAGCCTCTTTTTGATTCCTGAAGTCTCTTTTTGAAATTCTCTCAAAACCGTAGCTTCCACAGTTCTCAAAGAGATGAATCTTTTTTTAACACATAACTCCTCCCCTCCTAGAATGATCCTTTTCGATATTCGATCATAAAAGATCATCACATTGGAGTTGAAAAGACCCGAAGTCTCTGGTGTGCTTTTTTTAATCTGCTGGAGGCTTGTTGCTCCCATGGATCTCGCTACATCTTGATCAAGCGGCGGCCTCCTTCTCACTCTTTCCATCGCTCTTCCTTGATTCGTAAGGATGGATCCCCTGGATCTATGATCTCGTTGCAAACGCAGACGAAAAGGATAAGCGCTAAAAGTATGATCCATATTAACAATGATTTTTTCAATTTAATTTCCTTCAAAATTATTTCTCCTCTTCTTTTCTCTTCTGTCTTTTAACTGTTTTATGTTTTCTCAATCTTTTAATCTATGTCCTCTTCTTCCTTTTCTTCTCTTCCTCTTCCTCCAGCGCTAGATCTTCCAGCTTTTCAGATGCTTCCTTTGCTTCCTTTCTTGTGTTCATGTTTTCGCCTCTTTAAAGTCATTTCGATTGGTCGAAAAGACTCATTGAGTCTTTTTTCGTTGAAGCCTTTGAAGATCAGGCGCTTTTAACTCAGTCTGATATTTCTTGAGTCTTATCAGGAGTTGATCGAGTGTGCTTGAGAACTGAAATTCTGATATCGCCCCTTCCTTCCATTGCCGGTTGATTTTGTCAAGGATGCTTATTTCTTCTAAGACTCGTTCAATTACCGGATGTTCTATCTTAGCTTTTTCCTTCATTAGCTTTTACCTCCTTTCAAAAAATCATCGATCCGAAAATGAAAATCTTTCTCTCCCTCATCTTGATCTTGTGATAAACAAAAAAGTCGGACCTGCAGCGATCAATACAAGAGCAAAAAATAACTTGCTCATTTAATCATCTTTTGGAACTATATATTTATAATCAATCCAAGAAGATCCTGATCCAAATTCCTCCTTGTAATTTTTACACTCAACCCATTCTATTTAGTACATATCGCTTGGTGGCGGATATTTAGGAGCTTTCTCTTCTTCAGGAATTTCAGATACCAATCCTTCTGTAGTGAAGAGTAAGCCAGCGATACTTGAGGCATTCTGGAGAGCGATTCGTACAACCTTAGTCGGATCAAGGACACCGGATTTGAGTAAATCTTCATATTTTTCTGTCAGAGCATTGAATCCCATGTCTTGTTCCATCTCCTTTACCTTCTCCACTACAATAGAACCTTCATATCCGGCATTATTCGCTATCTGACGTAGAGGTTCCTCCATGGCTCTCTTGATAATGTCTACGCCGATCTGCATGTCACCTTCAAGCTTTAAATTCTCGAGGACTTTTTGGGTTCTTAAAAGCGCCACACCTCCTCCAGGAACAACTCCTTCTTCGACTGCTGCTTTTGTGGCATGCATGGCATCTTCAACTCTGGCTTTTTTATCTTTAAGCTCAGTCTCAGTTGCGGCACCGACTTTAACTAAAGCCACTCCACCAACCATCTTGGCCAATCTCTCTTGAAGTTTTTCCCTGTCATAATCGGAAGTTGTTTCTTCGATCTGGGTTCTTATCTGCTTGATTCGAGCTTGGATTTCCTCTTTTTTTCCTTTACCTTCGACAATGGTGGTGTTGTCTTTGTCGATAACCACCTTGTTGGCATTGCCCAGCCAATCGATGCTGACATTTTCAAGCTTGACACCGATGTCTTCAGTGATGACCTTACCGCCGCTCAGAACAGCGATATCCTCCAGCATGGCCTTACGTCTGTCGCCGAACCCAGGAGCTTTTGCGGCACAACAAGCAAATGTTCCCTTAAGCTTATTAACAACAAGAGTTGCAAGAGCTTCGCCCTCGACTTCTTCGGCTATAACTAAGAGCGACTTCCCCATCTTGGCCACATTCTCTAGCAACGGCAGAAACTCTCTCAAGTTACTGATCTTCTTTTCATGAAGAAGAATAACCGGATCTTCCAAAACACACTCCATCCTGTCAGGATTAGTGATGAAATAGGGAGAAAGATAGCCGCGGTCAAACTGCATTCCTTCAACGATGTCCATGGTTGTTTCCAAGCCTTTAGCCTCTTCAACAGTGATGACGCCGTCTTTACCGACTTTATCCATGGCTTCAGCAATGATTTTTCCGATGCTCTCATCGTTATTGGCTGAAATGGCTCCCACCTGGGAAATCATCTCACCGCTGACACTCCGGCTAACTTCTTTCAGCGCTTTGACGACCTCTTCCACTGCCTTGTCGACTCCTCTCTTGATAAGGTTGGGATTGGCGCCGGCTGTCACATACTTCAACCCTTCCGAATAGATAATCTGCGCTAAGAGGGTAGCCGTTGTTGTCCCGTCTCCAGCCACATCTGAAGTCTTGGAAGCAACTTCCTTAACAAGCTGGGCACCAATGTTCTCCAAGGGATCCTTAAGTTCGATTTCTTTGGCGACAGTAACACCGTCTTTAGTGCTTGTAGGAGAGCCGAACTTCTTCTCTAAGATGACATTCTTTCCCCTGGGTCCCAGTGTTTCTTTAACGACATCGCTTAAAGTATTGATACCTTTCAAGAGCGCCTGCCTGGCTTCTTCACCGATTGTTACTTGTTTTGCCATTTTTCCTCCTTTTCACAAAATTAGGTGATTTTAGCTAAAATCTCTTCCTCACGAACGATAACATATTCAACTCCACCAATTTCTACCTCTGTACCACTGAATTTACCGATAAGAACTTTTTCACCTTTCTTAACTTCGAGAGGAATAACCTTCCCATCTTCTGTCACGCGGCCTTTCCCCACTTCTACAACTTTTGCTTCTTGGGGTTTTTCTTTGGCTGTGTCGGGAATTATTATTCCGCCTTTCTTAACTTCTTGTTCTTCTAACCTTTTAAGAAGTACTCTGTCGTGTAAAGGTATCACTTTCATTTGAATCTCCTCACTTAAAATTAGATCTTGTATTTTTACTTAGAAAAACCTTCTATAAAATTATTGCAAAATTCGTGCCAGGATTTTCTACTCTCAATAATCCATCTTTATGAAAAAAAGAAAACTTCAATCGGAACTGAAAGTTCCTAAAAATTAAAATTCAGAACTGGGATTTCTTGTTTGAGGTTCTCTTTAATTTACACTAATTATTAAAAATTACTAACGCTCTCTAATGACAAAACGCAATCTATTATGAAAACCTCTGATTTCATAATTCAGTTATGGATTTAACCTGTAAGAAAATTCCCCCTTAAATATTAAAAGAACAAAAAGTTGGCATGTTAAATGCAGCTTAAAAATAGATATGGATGATCCGAAAGCCGATTCTAATGAGCTGATGAAAATAGAAAACAGAAAGGGACTTATAACAATAAGAGGCATTGTTACCCCTGTGGATTGGGATGAAAAAGGCAACGTGGTCGCTACTGCTATTTCGACTCATACAGAGGAAGAGTATCTTGTTATTAATGATTCCAAAGGAAAAGAATTGTTAAATCTAATCCAAGAAGCAGTGGAAGTCAGAGGTTTGGTGAGAGAATTGGTGGGGATAAAAATAACCACAGTGAAACATATAACAAATTGGAAAATAAATAAAAATCACGAATTGGCTAAAATTAAAAAGAAAAGATATTAGCTTGCCACCATTGTTGTTCTAACATCTTTACCT
>DAOVDU010000014.1 GCA_030669305.1 Candidatus Aminicenantota bacterium | reverse complement strand
TATTTCTTCTCTCCAAGAGGTGCCCACAGTCCGTAACCTTCTTCATGAATCCGACATCTGCCTTCGGATGTCCATTTGAAGCCATAATTGTATCCAAACCATAAGTATTTATCTCCGCCACCGTTTTCTGTAGTGATAATGTATCGTGCAGCAACATTTCCTATCCCAAGAACCTTTCTCCCCGGTAAATTTGTATCTCCTTTGTTAGCATCAAACGGAATCCAGCCATAAGGAGGGAGGTAAACTTCTGTCCATCTATGGAAAACATCATCAAAGCTGGCATCATCTCCGCGCCGGCTTACTGCGCCTACATAGCGTATGGGAACCCCAAGGGCCCGACAAAGAGCAATCATACAATAAGAATATTCAGAGCATGAAGCCGTGCCTCGTTTAAGTACGGTTGGAGCAGGATTCCAACCTCCTAATGGTTTAAGGTTATAGGTGAGGTGTTTCCCTAGGTAATCATAGATACGGCGGGCAATCCAATACGGATTCTTTTCATCCCCTGCAACCTTTCGAGCAAGATTCTGAATGAAAGGATCATATATAAGATATTTATCACCATCCTGGGTATATTTTTTCTTTATTTTTTCAGGAATATCTTCAAAGCTTCCGACTTTATCCGGATAGATGAAATACTCTGTGGCGTATATTTTCGATTTTACTTTCCAGGACGGCTTGACGACTGACTTGCTTTTTAAATCCTTATAATGAAAATGTGCAATTTTTTGACCCCATGAATCTTCTATAATCTTATCTGGTTTTGGTTCAAACTGGACAGGTCCTAAAAGATTCTGGTTGTCGCGGTTTTCAGGAATAGGGAGATAAACATCTAAAGTTTTAACAATCCCGGGGCCATAGTTTCGGAATTCTTTTATGAAATGAAGGGACATCTGACGTTCATCCCATCTGGAAAGAATATCCTTAGAGAAGACTTTAATCTTGTATATCTCATCATTTTCGTAATCGACGTTCCAGAGAAATTTGTCTCCCCAAGCCAAGCCGTAGGCAAAAGGGCCATAGGCACGTAAAGAAGAAAGACATAGCCCATCTTCAGGATTAACAAGGTAGATTCTGTCCTCGCTCCTGTCTGTAACCCATAAATATTTTCCATCAAATGTTATCCCTGTAGGTTCCTTGGCTGGGGAAGGGAAATTTTGAACCATCATCCCATCCACTGGGGAAACTTTGATAAGAATATCCCTCTTGTGGTCTATAATCCATACATATTTTCCATCCCATGCAAGGTCTCGAGGGTGAGAACTGTTAGATTCCAAAATCATAAGAGCTTTTCCTGTTTCTGGATCCAGGCGGTACAGGTATCGTTCTCCTGAGTCTATATGCCAGAGATACTTTCCATCCCAGGCTAATCCTTCAGGATGAAGACCAGGTGAATCGAAATTCTTGAGAATTTTTCCAGTTTCTGGATTTATTTTGTAGATCTTGTCTGTAAAATTATCAGCAACCCATAAATTTTCCCCATCAAAGGCTAAGCCTGTTGGGCAAGGACCTGGTGTTTTTATAACAGCTAGAATGTCTCCAACTTTTGCCCATGTAAAACAGCAAATAAAAAAGAAAGAAATAAAAAAGACAGCAATTTTTCGCATACGAACCTCCTGTTGATGATTCTTTAGTTGCCCTAATTATAAGACAAAGGAAAGACATTGGCAAAAGCTATTCTAAACTAAAACTTGTAAAAGGTATTGTTAATCAGTTAGTCGGTTAATCAGTTAGTCGGTTAATCGGTTAAATATTATAATTAAAATAACAGACTAACAGATTAACAGGTTAACAGACTAACAGAAATTAGTTTTGAGTTTCTTCTTATCCGTTTATTTGTGGTTTGACACCTGCGTTTGACATAATATATGTTTAAATCAAATACAATTTATCACAAAAGGAGAGCAAAATGGAAACAAGCCGAAGGAACTTTCTTAAAAATCTTAGTTTTGGCATTGGAAGTTTAGGATTTTTTGGCCTTTCTTCAAAAACAGTCCAGGCAAAAATAGAAAAAAAGATAAAAGAAGTCAAACATCTACCTGCTGCTGAAGTAGCTCGAGATGAAGATTTCTGGTTTCATATTCAGCAGGCTTTCAACATCGATCGAAGCATCATTAATCTTAACAACGGAGGAGTTCACCCGGCTCCGACAATTGTTATGGATGCTGTAAAACGCTACATGGATTTCTCCAATGGAGCCCCTGTTTACAACTCATGGAGAATTCTCAGACCGCGAAAAGAGCTAATTCGAAAAAAATTAGCCGACACCTTCGGCTGTTCTCCAGAAGAAATCGCTCTCGTGAGGAATGTGACAGAAGCACTTCAGATTGCCCTTCTCGGTTTAGAACTCAAGGAGGGTGATGAAGTCTTGACAACAACACATGATTATCCTTCTATGAAAAATGCCCTGTATCAAAGAGAAAAAAGAGAGGGTATAAAGGTTAAAACTTTTACATTTCCCTCTCCTCCTAAAAATCTAAAAGTTCTGGCTGATCTTTTCGAAAAGAATGTTTCTGTTCGTACCAAGCTCATTCTTGTTTGTCACATCACAAACATTACAGGTCAGATCTTTCCTATTAAAGAAATTTGCCGGATGGCACGCAAGCGAGGAATCGAAGTTGTTATTGATGGAGCTCATGCATTCGGTCATTTTGTATTCAAGCAAAAAGATTTAGACTGCGATATCTACGGTGCTAATATGCACAAATGGATGATGGCACCTATCGGAACAGGGTTCCTTTATGTTAAAAAAGAAAAGATCAAGAAAATCTGGCCTCTTTTTCCCGCTCCAGATCCTACAAGTAATAATATACGGAAGTTTGAGCACATCGGAACCCATCCGGAATATTTGAAGCTTGCAGTAGGAGATGCCTTGACCTTCCATCATGGAATTGGTGGCAAAAGAAAAGAAGAAAGGCTTCGTTATCTGAGGAATTATTGGGCAAAAACCTTCGAGAAGCTTCCAGGTATCAGGATCCTCACTTCATATGATCCAGAACAATCTTGCGGGATCGGGAGCTTTTTTATTGAAGGCATGGATATGGGAAAACTCGGACAGATTCTCTTTCAGAAGCATAAAATAATTATCACCGGAATTGGAGTCCAAGACGAATTTTCTGGCATTCGAGTTACTCCAAGTATCTATACAACGCTTCGTGAATTAGATTTATTCATAGAGGCAGTAACATATTATGTGAAAAACGGCTTGCCTAATTAAGATAGTAAGACAGGCAGGCTATTCCCCAAAATCCTTTTTTATCACGGAAATGGAAATGCTTATTTAGATATGAAATTATTTACAAAAAAAGCATGAATAGGTTATATTAGAGATATAAGCTGTTAAGATCGGAAGAAAAATTGGAAAAAATATCCAGGCGAAATTTTTTAAACGATTCGTTGATGATAACAAGTTCTGCATTTTTTCATTTGGGAAATTTTCCCCAAAAAAACGTACAAGCAATTTCTAACAATAAGAAAGGATTAAAAGAATACCCGTCTTACCTTGAACTTTACAAAAAGAGGATACTTTCTCAGCGGGCTGATAAATTGTATTCCATTTATGAAAACTGCCAACTCTGTCCAAGAGATTGTAGAGTTAACAGGATGAAAGGCCAAACTGGAAAATGCAAAGCCTCCTCCACTGTCAAAGTATCAAGTGCGGCTCCCCATTTTGGCGAGGAAGCTCCGTTGGTTGGGAAAAGAGGGTCTGGAACAATATTCTTCTCCAATTGCGGCCTGCGATGTATATACTGCCAGAATTATTCGATCAGTATTGAAGGTGAAGGTGTTGAAATATCGGATAGCCGATTGGCAGAGACAATGATCAAACTTCAAAAATTTGGCTGTCACAATATCAATCTTGTCACCCCGACTCACTATTTACCTAACATTATCAAAGCTCTCCAAGAAGCCATCTCTATGGGACTGCGTATTCCCTTGGTCTACAACACAGGAGGTTATGAAAGGCTGGAAATTTTACAACTCCTGGACGGCATAATCGATATTTATCTTCCAGACTGCAAGTACATGGATCCAAAGCAATCTGCTAAATATTCAGATGAGGCTTACAATTATCCTTATTATGCTAAGATTGCTATCAAAGAGATGTTTCGTCAAGTCGGGGATTTGACCACAAATAAAGGAATTGCAGTGAGGGGTTTAATATTGAGACATCTGGTCCTGCCAAACAGAGTTTCAGGTGCTGAGGAGTTTTTAAAGTTTGTTGCTGAAAATCTTTCCAAGACAACTTACATTAACATCATGAGGCAATATCGCCCAGAATATAAGGCGATGGAATATCCCAAAATAGCACGCAGATTAAAGAGGAGTGAATACGAAGAGGCATTAAATTGGGCTAAAAAATACGGCCTTAACCGGCTGGCAAGATAAATAGATAAACTCAAAACTTAAAGCTCAAAACTCAAAACTGATTAAAGTAAGGAGTGAAAAGCAAGAGGATTTGAGAAAAGTCATTGATTTTAGGGTAGGATTTGCCGTAAATTACTCATCATTACTAAGTTGTTTTTGAAAAGAATGTTGCTATGAAAAAATCAAGGGTATTCCTAATTATTTTATTCTTGTTTTGTTTTCTGATTCAAGGACTTGACGCTGAAATCTATTATCCATGGAAGGATGTCTATATTGGTTCTCTTGAAGGAAAGGCATGGGGAGGCCTCGTTTTTGCTCTCAACCGTGAGAACGTTTTTGCTTTCCGTATCAGAATAAAAAAGGGAGATGAGATCGCAGACAGTATTGATCTTTTATATCTCATATCTGAAGTAGGCCCTCACTCTCCCGATGGACAATACGCAAGGATAAAAATGGATTTAAGCCTTCCATTTGGAAAGGAAAAAGACACCCCAATTCTTAAGAAGCCCTCTTCTAAATCCAACACCTTAATTTTTGAATGGTCACGTCAAGATGAAAGGACATTGGTTGGAAAAATTAAAGGACCTAAGGACATTGATATTCACTTAATACATTATTTTCCCTGGGATTTCAGAGGCACATATAAACTTCTTTCTGATGGCCAGGTTAAGGGCGAATCAGGAAGCCAGAAAAAATTCCATTATTTGCTTTGGACCAGCCGTAAAGGTGATTTAATCAACGAATCTAAAAAAGAGGAGCTAACACTCGCATTTTCAACCGAAAAGAAAAGAGAAGTCTATTTTGTAGTGGGAATTGGGGAGGATGTCAGGATATTAAGAAACCATATATATCGCTATAAAAATGAAAAAACTATTGATTCCTTCCTTAGAGAAGAAGAGAAAAGATACAGAAAAAAAAGGGTGAAGATCGAAGGACTTTATGAGGGAGTTGCTAAGGCTATAACGAACAATATCTTTTGGATGACCCTCTATCAACCTGGAAACCACAGGCTGTACACTCCAGCTGGTCGTGGATGGATTTCCCCTAAGCCTGACGGAACTCCAGATCACTGGACAATTTTTAAATGGGATTCTTTTTTTAATGCTCTCGAGGTCTCTATAGAAAGCACAAAACATGCAAATGAGATTTTAAGGTCGGTTATTGAAACTCAATATCCTAATGGAAATATTCCTAACTGGAGAGGACGTTTTGGTGGGACGCCTGATCGTTCACAGCCTTTGATTGGCTCTTATGTTGTGTTGAAATTTTTTCAGAAAACAGGCGATTCAGAGCTTTTAAGATTCGCTTACCCCTATCTTAAAAAATGGCATTCCTTTTGGAAAGATGAAAAGCCCAATGGTCAGGCCCGCAGGGACGGAAATGGAGATGGGCTTCTGGAATGGGGATCTGATACAGAACTTTTATCCGCTGATGTTCCTCCTTGGGAAGAAGAAGCCAGCGGAAAGACCCGAGCGATGTGGGAATCAGGCCAGGATGATTCACCCAACTGGGAAGTAGCTTTTTTTGATGAAGGCACAGGAACATTGACCATGAATTGTCTTGACTTGAATTCCCTTTATACCCTTGATGCCTGGTGCTTGGCTCAGATGGCCAGTATTCTTGACGAAAAGTTTGACTATGAAAGTTACATGGCTGAATACGAGAGAATGAAAAAAATGATTAACTTGAATCTCTGGGATGAGAAAGAAGGATTTTATTTTGACCGCCATTGGAATGGAAAGTTCTCAAATAAAAAAGCAGCTTCAAATTTTTATCCTTTGCTGGCACGGATTCCTGACCAGAAGAGAGCCCAGCGTATGTTGAGACACCTTCTTAACGAGAATGAATTCTGGGGAGATTATGTTATCCCTACAATTTCTCGTGATGACCCAGCTTTTAAGGATCAACAATACTGGAGAGGCACAATCTGGCCTCCCACTAATTATCTTGTCTATCAAGGTTTGAAGGCTTATGGTTTTGATGCAGTGGCCTCAGAATTTGCCAAGAAAAGTTCCTCATTATTCCTCCGCAGTTGGGAAAATTTTCAGCTTTGTCCGGAAAATTATGACTCGCGAACAGGAGAGGCAGGAGGACAAAGATATAAAAGCTGGGGAGCTTTATTCGCTTTAATTGCCCTGGAGGAATATCTGGATTTTACTCCTTGGGAAGGGTTTAGATTTGGAATGATAGATCCTCAAAAGAAGGGAAAGCTTTCTAGAATTTCCATTCAAGGAAGGCATTATGATGTAGGAATTTCTTCATCTAAAATCAGTTTGAAAGAAGAAGGCAAGGAAAT
This sequence comes from Candidatus Aminicenantota bacterium, assembly GCA_030669305.1. Lineage (GTDB taxonomy): Bacteria > Acidobacteriota > Aminicenantia > Aminicenantales > Aminicenantaceae > DAOVDU01. Next base: position 27,588 of record DAOVDU010000014.1, on the reverse strand, counting down.
TTTGAGGGCAGATGGAGGCGCTGTATTTCGCCACTTTCTTTATTCTGAAAACGAAGTCTCTTTTGAAATAGTTTCGCTAGAGCAAAGAAATATCAAAATTAAATTTTTGGTTAAAGGAAAATATCAGCTCGAGGTAGATAATAAACCTACGAAGATTTTTAGCGGCAAATCAGTGAAGTTTAAAGTTCCAGAAGGAGTACATTCAGTCCTTATCCTGATGCTTGAAAAAAAAGACTAGTCGGTTAGTCTGTTAGTCTGTTATTCCGTTAGTCAGTTTAATTTATCTTAAATATGATGATTTTCTTATTAACAGATTAACCGACTAACAGATTAACTGACTAACAGATTAAAAGACTAACTGACTAACTATTTTTATCCGCAAGATAAGCTCGTTTCAAGGTATCTCCTCTTATTCCCCGTCTGAGAGCTTCCAGGGCCAAAATTTCATCCGGTGGAATATTACCCATGTTAACGTTAGGCCCCCAGCGGATGATTAATTCCTGCTGTTGATTTTTTATTGGGGCCTCCCAGATTAAACAATTAACATCATCAACTCCGGCAATAATATTGTCCACTTCATCATGCCTAGTTTTGCCTTCCTGATCAAAAATGCCAACCCCTTTTCCTGCCTCTCGAGCCTCAATAATCACCTTGGATGCTCCGTTTTTCATGTCTTCCCTGATCAATTTATGAACAAGGGAAATCGGCAAAATTTCTTTAGGGTCTTTTTTCCCAACTTCAGTAATCACTTTAAAACCCATATCCAGTGCCTTTTTTATGGCTTCTATTCTGGTTGAAAGGTCCATTTCAATCGTACCATCTGATATCTCAATAGCTGAGAACCCTAGCTCTTTAGCTCTCGCTAAATATTCGTCTAATACTCTATACCAGACGGCAACTTCAAGAAAGGTTCCACCTGGCATGACATCGATATTAGCAAATGTAATCATAGCATTTTTTTTCTTCAAAAATTCTTCATCGTTAAAAGCAGATGTACCAAAGGCTAGCTTTATACTATCAATATATTCCCCTGCAGTATGAATCAAATCTTCTAGGCGGTGAATCCCCATACCTTTATCGATAACCATAGTTAAACCTGTATTTCTTGGTTTTACCGATCTTCCTCCCACAGGCATTTCAATGACGCCTTCCCAAGCTTTGCGCATCTTATTTCTCCTTTCTGAATTATTTCAAAATATCTCCCCAGCAGTCGTTCGGGTTAGAGAGAATACTGGCTATCTGAGTAATTGAATTGTGTTGGACAAGCCGATTGACATTTTTCAGCCGTTGGAGAGCCATTTCTGTCTCATGGAATCCTGGAACAGGGATTTTATCATAGAGGATAACAGTCTCTGTCAATTTCTGGGATATATTATCAAAAAGGGCTTTTGCAGCTTCTCTTTTATCCCCTATAGAGTTTAAAAGAAAACCTTTATATCCCTGTTCAATCCTCGGGAATAATATATATACTGATTGGAGATTTTTGATTTCCTCAAATTTAGCTTTATATAAAGATAAATCAAGCGCGATTTTCTCCAGCCACACTTTATCCAGTTTTGGGGTCTCGACATCGGGCAGGAACTGAGGAAAGTCGAATAAAAGCGTTCCAAATCGCACATTGTCAATAAGAGAACCCATAAACCAAGATATATCGCTGTTATCGATTCTGAAGTGAACGGTTTCAGTTGAAAAAAGTTTAAGCCCCTTTGCCAAACCGCCCAGCAAATATACAGTCTTACCGCTCCCAGCGCCTCCTATTATCAAATAGAGTGCATTTTTCTTCTCGTTGTAGAGTGCACAGGCATGGAAGCTATAAATATTGTGCTTTTTTTCCAGAAGATAAAGAGCGAATCTGTATAAGAAGCCCTGGTTTCCCCATAAGGCAAATCTTAAGTCCGATGCTTCTCGTGTAAGCTTAAGAAACGATCCTTTAAATATTGCTTTTTCACCTGAAAATTCAAAAGAAGGATTTTTTCGAGCTTCTTTAACTGTTAGATATCCGTCCAGATTAGTGCTGTATGATATTTTTTCAACACTTTTAAAATCTGTAAGGAGAGACTTTACTTCCACCTTGAATGGTAGACGTGGAAGCAGCTCTTTTTTGTTAGATTGAATGCCGAGGGTTGCTTTCAGTATTTTTACAGCGGTTTTATACAGAGTCATTTTTTTCTATTTAGTTCTATATTTTATACAATACTCGAATAAAATGCGAGATTAGTATAGAGCTCAAAACTAATAATTTGTTTAAAGTTGAAGGTTTAATGTTTAAAGTGATATGCCCTTAAACCTTAAACATGAAACCTTAAACATGAAACTTGTTTTTAAAATTAATATTGTATAGATTTATGGAACTGATAGAACAGACCGAATAGTGCAAGTTGTTTTGAGTTGTTTATTTTATGGCAGTATGGATAGCAGCAACACCAAAAAAGAGCGGGCGGAAACTAACTAGATTAAATCCTGCTTGATGCAGTATTGAGGTAAATTTTTCAGGAGAATAAAACCGCGGTATTGTATGAGAAAGATAGCTATATCCAATTTTAGACCTTGATAAAAGAAATCCTATAGGCCTTACAGATAATTTTATATAGAAATGAAAAATTTTTTGAATAATTTTCACAGAAGGCTGACTTGTCTCAAGATTTATGAAGCGACCTCCTGGCTTAAGGACCCGGCAAAACTCTTTAAGATGAGAATCAAGCGCTTTTTTCTCCGTGTTTATGTTTCGAGTAGCAAAGGAGATAATTACAAGGTCGAAAGTATCGTTAAGGAAAGGTAAAAAATTAGCCTCTGCAATGTTGCAATAAAACTTTGAAATGTTCTTCTTTGCCAGTGCCTTTGCTATCATAGGATAACAAAAGTCAACTGAAACGATTTTCACATTCTTACCTGCTTGAAGCGAAAGGCTTCGGGCCATTTCTCCAGTACCGCTGCAGACGTCCAGCCAGTAAGTGCCCCCTGACTTGATTCCTTCTCGTGCTGCCTTTTTTCGCCAGATAATATCCAAGCCAAATGTCAATACATGATTTACACATTCGTAAGTATCTGCAACTTCAGAAAATATTTTCTTAATACGTTTTTTCATTGGTTAAAGCCGAATATTAAGCTATAAATGCAAAACAGGCAATATATATTTGGATTTATTTAAGGCTAAAAGTTTAAGATCTGAGTTTTGAGCTAATTCCAATCCTGTTTGGTATTTAGAAATTGTTATTTGGAATTTTGAGTTTTAATGGATGGGGGCTTAATCAGGTAATAAACCGAAATGATCGTTCCCATTGTTGCAAGAAGAAGAAAGGGAGAATTTATGCCAAATTTATCAGATAGAAATCCTGAGATAAGAACTACGATCGATCCTGAAAGCATTTGAACGTTGGCAACAACGCTGAATGCCAGTGTTTGACTATCTGACGACACTAAATTTCCCACAGAGGACTGAAAAGCCGGAAAAATCAGAAAAAGAAAAGCTCCAAAAAAGAAAAGGCTCAAAAGAGCGAGTGAGTTCACGGAGCTAATTCCTAACAGAAAAAGAAAAAGAGAAGACCCGATAAAGCTAGCAATAGAAATTCTCCATCGGCCAAAACTCCGGCTTAGACAACCAAATAGATAAGTCATTACTGTACCGATTCCAATCCAGAAAGCCAAATAAATTCCTGTTTTGCCCAATGGGACATTAAACTTATGATTCAGAAGGGAAGGGGCATAATAGACAGTTGTCCCCCAACAAGCTCCCCCAAAAACAAAGCCAGGAATGTATTTTTTCATTTCTTTTATTGTATTTACCCAGGAGGAAAAAACAGGCGTATTTATTCTTTCTTCTTTAGTAGAAATTTTTCTGACGGATAAAGAGCTGACTACCCCAAGTAAAAAACTGACCAATGCCCAAATATATAAAGGAGTCTCCCAGCCAAATCTTTGAGCAAGGAAGCCTACAGAAATAAATGCAGCAAAAACTCCTAAATTTCCTGAGCCACTTTGGATACCCATAGCAAAATCAAGGCCCCTGTCAGGATGAGTTTTCGAAACCATAGCGATTCCAATCGGATGGTAGAAACTTATAAACACTCTCATTACCAGATAAAAGAAAAGGAGAGATGCGAAAGTCGAAGAGAATGAGATTAGCAGAAGAGAGGATGATATTCCTGCCACACTAAAAAAAAGGATATGCTTGTATTCAAATCTATGTGCATAGTTTGCAAGTACAATCTGAAAAATAAAAGTGATAAGAAGACCTAAAGTGGATAAAATACCGATATGAGAGTATTTTTTAATGATAAATTGCTGGCTGTACAGAAGGGGAAAAATCATTGGGACAGTAACTGCTGCAGCATCATTTAGGCCATGGAAAAAAGATGCGGAAAAAAGGACCCTTTTTTTCATTTTGTATAGAAAGAAAAGGATTTATACTAAACACCCGGACAATTGTCAATTTACAACTCAGAAAGGTTTAGAATTATTGTTCTTCCAATATTAGAGCAGTATAGCCATCTTTGGAGAGTTTCAAGGCTGTTCTTCTGGCTGATTCTGAATTCTTGACCTTGATTCTAACCCTGTAATATTTCTGATGAGAGGTGTTAAAGACTGAGATATACACATTCCTGTAGTCCTTCTGGAGTTTTTTCTTGAGTTCTACTGCGTTTTCTTTAAAGATAAACGCACCCACCTGAACAGAAAACTTTTGTGATGATTTTTTTGGTGAGATATCCTTAAGAACCTCAATCTTTACTGGAACAACTCCTGGCCCTACCATACCTATAACCTTCGCGGCCGCATAGGAAAGATCAATAATTCTTCCTTTTATAAAAGGGCCTCGGTCATTAATACGGACAAAGACAGACTTTCCATTATCCAGGTTCGTAACCATGACATAAGTCCCAAAAGGAAGAATCCTGTGGGCCGCAGTCATATCATACATATTATATATTTCTTTGCTTGAAGTAATTTTCCCATGAAAGTCTTGGCCATACCAAGAGGCCAAGCCTGTTTGAATATTTCCTGAAGGAGCATACTTCATTCGGGCACATGAGGAAAGGAATATAATTAATACGAAAACAAAAAATATTCTTCTGATTCTCATAGGAAATTCTAAAATATTACATTTTATTTATTATAAAGAAACAGAATAACAGACTAACTGAATAACTGACAACTTTATATTTGTTTATCAGAGACATTTTAAAAGCTTTTCTTTTAAGAAGGACAAGGCTTCTTTTGGATCGGAGCAGTAGGAAAAGAGTTTAAGATCTTCAGGGGCAATTGTCTTGTATTTTACAAGAGCTTCAAAATTAATGATCTCTTGCCAATATTCTTTTCCATAAAGAAGAATGGTAATATGATTTTTAGGAATTTTTCCTGTTTGGATCAAAGTCAGAAGCTCAAGAACTTCATCTAAAGTTCCAAAACCGCCAGGAAAAGCAACTATAGCTTTGGCTTGGTACATTAGCCAGAATTTGCGCATGAAAAAATAATTAAACATGAAACAGAGTTCAGGAGATATATAAGGATTTGGGGGCTGTTCATGAGAAAGAGAAATGTTCATACCAATAGATTTTCCTCCTGCCCTAGAGGCTCCCCGGTTTGCTGCTTCCATTAAACCAGGCCCACCGCCTGTGCAGATGACAAAATTTTTGCCTTTAGGTTTTAGTTTAATAGCCCACTTCACAAGGTCAAAGGCGAGTTCTTCTGCCTCCCAATAATATTTTGCAAGAAGAGAATCTTTAGCATTTGGACCAATCTTAGAAGATCCAAAAAAAAGCACAGTATTGTTAACTTTGGATTTGTTCAACCTTGTCAGGGGTTCGAGATACTCACTCAAAATCCTTATGGCTCGAGCATTATCAGAGTTTAAAAATTCTAAATTTTCATATGCTTTTTCCATAATAACCTCATTATTACCTTCAAATAAAACTTATTTTCTCATAGTTTTAAAAAAAATCCAAAGTATAAAATAAAAATTGGGATTTAGAATTCATTTGTTATTTGAACTTTTTATTTTTCTATTATATTATCCCCTTATAAAAATAGATTAAAAGATCAAAAAATATTTCATCTGTCTAGATGGAGAATAGATGTCAAAAGGTCTAAAAAATCTTTCTTCTAAAGAATATCCTGGGCGAGTAATAATCATAGGACAAGACAACTCTGGAGAAAACACAGTGGTTATTTATGTTATTACAGGAAGATCTCCTTCGAGCCAGGCAAGAAAACTAGATTATGATAGGAACACAATTTGGGTTAAGCCTACGGATGAGGAAATCCTAAAAAAGGGAAATATTGACTTGCTTATCTATCCAGCAATTTTCATCCTCTCACAGGGGATTGCCGTCAGCAATGGAAAACAAACAAAGGATATAAAAACATATTTAGAACAGAGCCAGAACACTGCGGAAATTCTGGCTCTGGCTCTTCAGAAATGGAGCTTTGAGCCTGATGCTCCAACTTATACTCCAAGGATAAGCGGTTGTGTTCTTTCTCAAAAAAGAGCTGCTTTTAGTCTGATAAAAAGAACGTCTGACAGCTCCTCAGAAAAAACTATATTTGAATTTTCATTAAAAGCTGGCCAAGGAAAGATGATTGCCACATATACAGGAGAAAATAAGGATCCTTTGCCATCTTTCTTTGGAGAACCTGTCAGTGTTGAAATCGAAAAAAAAACGGCAGCGGATATGGCAGAAGAGGTATACAAAGCTCTTAAGCCTGTAAAAAAGGAAAAAGATTTTCGAGTGGGAGTTGCCTGTGTTTTTTTTAAAAATTTGGAATCAGGTCAATATAATGTTTCTATAATAAACAGGTATGAAAGGGGAAAAGATTAAATTGGAAAAAACCGGAAAAATAGCACGTCTACAGTATCGAACTAAGGTAAAGGAAGAATTCCCTAAAACACTTAATTTTGGGGGCCTTAAGTTTAAGAAAAAACTATCCATGAGGTATGGAGAAAACCCCGGTTATCCTGCTGCTTTTTACCAGGAACAAGGGGCTTCTGGTCCTAACATGGCTACGTTGGAAGTTATTCTGGAAGGAACAAAGGGATTGAGTTATATAAATTTGGGGGATATGGATTTAGGACAGAGGCTTGTTAAAAAACTATCGGAAATTTATAAAAACAAGCGTATTTGTGCCATCATTAAACATGAAATGCCTAGCGGCGTTGCTATGGGAAGTGAGCCGTTAGAAGTTTTTGAAAAAGCATGGGGATGCGACTCTCTATCAAATTTTGGTAGTGTTGATGTGTTTAACTACATAATAAACGAGAAACTAGCCATGCTTATAGTAGAAAAAATGAAAAACATTGAAGTCGTCTATGCCCCTGATTTCACTGCCGAAGCTCTTAAAGTTTTAGTATCGAGAAAACCTTTGAGAGTTGTAAAAATGGGAACATTTCTCGACATCGCTGCTGTAGATAACGGGTTGGAATTTAAAAGAGTTGCTGGTGGGCTTTTGATTCAACAAAGGTTTGATTCAAGGATCATTTCTCCTGAGTCAGTGGATATTGTTTCCAAAAGAAAGGCATCGCCTGGAGAGATAGAAGCTGCCATTTTCAACTGGAATGTTTCTTGCTTTACGCGATCTAACGCAATAGTCATCGGTATGAAAGACAAGATTCATGGAGTTGGCTCAGGGCAGAGAAGTCGAATAGATGCAGCAGAAAATGCCATTAGATATTCAAGGCGAGGGTATGGACCTGAAGGGTGCGTCATGGCTTCTGATGCTTTTATGCCATTTACTGATGTTGTTGAGCTTGCAGCTAAGAATGAAATAACAGCCATAATATACCCGCTTGGATCGATCAGAGACCAGGAAGTTATAGATAAAGCCGATGAGTATAATCTTGCCATGATTGCGACCAAAAAGCCCGATGAGACAGACAGTGAAAGGTGTTTTTTACATAGATAAGTTCCTCTATTTATCTTCCTCTTTTATAAATGGTGATGAGATAATTAATCTGATATGAAGTAGCTCGGTTAATCAACTTGACTTAAAAAATAGGAGGAATATAATAAAATACTTTTCTCAAATACAATAATAACAGTAATAATAATATTTATAATAATAGCTGCATTTCAGATTATTCGGAATGACGCTTATTAAAGGAGGCCTTAAATGAAAAAACTTACAGTGGAAGAGTTGTTAGCCAAAGCTGAACAACCCTCCAAAGATGCTATGCGTCTTCACCCTTTTTATCGAGGAAAAATTGAAGTCATACCAAAATGCCGTATTAGGGACTTTAATGATTTTGCCGTCTGGTATACGCCTGGCGTTGCCGATCCCTGTAAAGAGATCTACGCGGATAAGGAAAAAGCATATGAGATGACTAACAAATGGAATTTTGTAGCTGTCATTTCAGATGGATCTAGAGTGTTGGGACTCGGCGACATAGGCCCAGAAGCAGGCTTACCAGTAATGGAAGGAAAAGCACTTCTCTACAAATACCTTGGCGGAGTCGACGCTTTCCCTTTATGCCTTGATACCAAAGATCCAGAAGAGATTATTCAAGCCGTAAAATGGCTCCAGCCTACATTTGGAGGAATCAATCTCGAAGACATTTCCCATCCCAAATGCTTTCATATTTTAGATACTTTAAGAAAGGAAATGGAGATTCCTGTTTGGCATGATGATCAGCAAGGAACAGCATGTGTGACAGTTGCCGGACTTCTCAATGCTGTGAAGATAGTGAACAAGAATATGGAAAATATTCGAGTTGCTCTAATCGGGGCTGGAGCTGCTAATATTGCTATCTCACGTCTCATCATTACTGCAGGTGTAAAGCCTGAAAACATCATTGCTGTTGATTCAAAAGGAATACTTCATAGAGATAGAGGAGACCGAGAAACTTTAATGACAAAATACAAACAGAAATGGCATCTCTGTGAGACAACAAATCCCAAAGGAATAACGGGAGATATTAAAGATGCTATGGAAGGTGCTGATGTTGTACTCTCTGCTTCTAAGCCTGGTCCAGGTATCATCAAGAAAGAATGGGTAGAGAGGATGGCTGAAGATTCTATTATATTTGCCTCAGCCAACCCTATCCCAGAAATATGGCCTTGGGAAGCAAAAGAAGCAGGAGCAAGAATCATTGCCACAGGACGTTCAGATTTCCCCAACCAGGTCAATAATTCACTAGGATTTCCAGGAATATTTAGAGGCGCACTGGACATAAGAGCTACTAAAATCACTGATGAGATGTGTATAGAAGCAGCAAAAGAGCTTGCAAAAGTTGCCGAGGATCACGGAATTAATGAAGATTACATCATTCCAAACATGGATCAGTGGGAAGTTTTTCCGAGAGAAGCTGTTGCTGTCGGGTCTAAGGGGATAGAGCAGGGAGTTGCAAGGATCAAAGCTTCTGCAGAAGAAAGATTCAGACAGGCTGAAGCAATCATAAAAAAAGCTCGAGACGAAGTACAACTTCTAATGAAAGAGAATTTCATACTTGATCCCGACGAATAACATCAGTAACTGGTAACTGGTAATTTGAAATTGGTAATTAGTATATGATTTGAAGTTTTTGGCTTAATTCTTCGAATAGATTTATAATTAAGCTACTAATTTATCTCTTAAAAATAATTTAAGTGGTTCTCTTCAATTTTTTTAAAAAATTATTTAAAAAACTTGACAAAGAAGGACTCATGTTTTATATTATAAACACACTAAGTTTTATTTGGTATATATATTAAATTTGGAGGTAGCAAATGCCAAAGACAATAGGTATTGATCTTGGAACAACAAACTCTGTTGTTGCAGTTACAGAAGGCGACAAGCCTATTATTATCTCGAACGAGGAGGGAGGACGTACAACACCTTCTGTCGTTGCTTTTACTGAAAAAGGAGAAAGACTGGTTGGTCAGGTTGCAAAACGGCAGAGAATAACCAATCCCGTAAACACCATATATTCCATAAAAAGGTTCATGGGCCGTCGGTTTAACGAAGTTCCCGAAGAAATCAAACAGGTGCCCTTTAAGGTGAATAAAGATTCAAAAGGCAATGTTGTCTTAGAAGCTTTAGGCAAACAATATGCACCACCTGAGATTTCAGCAATAATCCTTAAAAAACTGAAAACGGCTGCTGAGAATTATCTTGGAGAGAAAGTCGAAAAAGCCGTTATCACTGTTCCTGCCTACTTTAACGACAGCCAAAGAAAGGCAACCAAAGATGCAGGAAAGATTGCTGGCCTTGAAGTCGAACGTATTATCAATGAACCTACAGCCGCAGCATTGGCTTACGGAATGGATAAAAAGAAAGACCAGACCATTGCAGTCTATGATTTTGGAGGAGGCACTTTTGATATTTCCATATTAGAAGTAGGTGAAGGTATTGTTGAGGTTAAATCGACACTCGGAGATACTCATCTTGGAGGAGATGACATTGATCAACGAGTTCAGAACTGGCTTGTGACCGAGTTCAAGAAAGAGTCAGGAATAGACCTCTCAAAAGATAAAATGGCGCTTCAGAGGTTAAAGGAGGCTGCCGAAAAGGCAAAAATGGAACTCTCAACCACAATGGAAACAGAGATAAATCTTCCGTTTGTCACGGCTGATGCTTCAGGCCCCAAGCATCTTCTCATGAAACTTACCAGAGCCAAATTAGAGCAGCATATGGACGACCTCATTCAAAGAACTGAAGAACCATGCAAACAGGCTTTATCAGATGCGGGACTAAAACCAGAGGATATAAATGAGGTTGTTTTAGTGGGAGGATCAACCCGAATCCCCAAGGTCCAGCAACTTGTTAAAAATATCTTCAGAAAAGAGCCTCACAAAGGCGTTAATCCAGATGAAGTAGTTGCAGCAGGTGCGGCTATTCAGGGAGCTGTATTATCAGGTGATGTAAAAGACGTTCTTCTTCTTGACGTTACTCCATTGACCCTTGGTATAGAAACTCTAGGTGGCGTATTTACCAAAATGATTGCCCGAAACACCACCATTCCCACCAAAAAGACAGAAATATTTTCCACAGCATCTGATAATCAGCCCACTGTTGAAATACATGTTCTTCAAGGTGAAAGAGAAATGGCAGCTGCAAACAGAACACTTGGCCGGTTTCATCTTGATGGTATTCCACCTGCTTCGCGTGGTGTGCCTAAAATAGAAGTGTCCTTTGATATCGATGCCAATGGAATACTTCATGTTTCTGCTAAAGATATGGGCACAGGAAAACAGCAGGCTATAACAATCACTGGTCACAGCGGACTTGATGATAAAGAAATAGACAACATGGTCAAAGACGCGGAAATCCACTCGGAAGAGGATAAGAAGAGGAGGGAAATCATAGACGCTAAGAATAAAGCTGATCAGATGGTATACAGTTTAGAGAAGCTTTTAAGGGAAAACAAGGATAAGATTCCAGAAGAAGAAGCTAAGAGCGTACAATCTGAAATTGAAAGCACAAAAAAGGCCTTGGAGAGCGATAACATTGAGCAAATAAATAAGGCAATGGAAACGCTTTCTCAAGCATCGCATAAATTGACAGAGTCGATGTATCAACAGGCAACCCAGCAGCAGGCACAACAAAGCCCTGAATCTCAAGAGACAGCAGGGGACCAGGCCCAAGAAAAAAAAACGGCAGAAGAATCTGAAGAAGAAGTCATTGATGCAGAAGTCGTAGATGAAGACAAGAAAAAGTAAGTAATTCTATCTCGACCAAAAGGGTCAGGGATGACAGAAGACTTTTATAAAATATTAGGTGTTAGCAAAAAAGCTTCCATAGCTGAGATAAAAAAAGCCTATCGAAAACTTGCCAGAAAGTACCATCCTGATCTTAATCCAGGTGATAAAACAGCAGAAATAAAATTTAAAGGAATCCAGGAAGCCTATTCTGTTTTAAACGATTCGAAGAAAAGATCTCAATACGACCAATTCGGCTTTGTAGGTAATTCGCCCCAAGGAGAAGCATATCAGCACGCCTATACTTCCAGCTTCGAAGGATTTGACTTCTCTAACTTCGGAACTTCATCCTTCCACAACTTCTTTGAAAACATCTTTGGAACGACAGGTCGTCGCCCTTCTCAAAGGCCTGAAAGGGGTGAAAACCTCCATTACACTATGAAAATTGGCTTTCTTGATGCAATCCATGGTGTGAAGACAAGGATAAAGTTAACTCGAATGGTCGCTTGTTCATCCTGTAGGGGAAATGGCTATATTCGAATTGGAGAGCAACAAGTTTGTCCCGCCTGTGGCGGAGCCGGCCAAACAACCATGCAGAGAGGGGCTATGAGATTTTCAACCACTTGCCCCTCCTGTGGAGGGAGCGGAAAATCTCCCGGCACAGAATGTTCTGCTTGCCACAGTACTGGACTCGTACAAAAGACTGAACTGATCAGTGTCAGGATCCCAGCTGGTGTGGACACGGGTTCAAAAGTTCGAATACCTGGAAAAGGAAATGCTGGAAGAAGAGGAGGACATTCGGGAGATTTATTTATCACTATTGAAGTTAATACGCATCCTCTTTTTAAAAGAGAAGGCATGAATATTTATGTAAAGATACCAATTACTGTTCCTGAAGCCACGTTGGGTGCAAAGGTCGAAGTTCCCACTCTATATGGAAAGACCACTATTAAAATTCCCCCTGGAACGAAATCCAGTCAGAAATTTCGACTCAGAGATAAAGGCACTCCTAAACCTGGAAAGAGAACACGAGGTGACCAATTTGTAGAGGTCTCTATTGTTCCTCCTCCTTTTAATGATGAGAGAATCAGAGAGATGATGAAGGAACTAGAAAAAATCTCTGACCAGAACCCAAGAGAAAAATTAAGAATCCACTAAAATGAATACAAGAAAAGACCAAAAAAAATATTATCACATAAGCAATGTTGCCAGGACATACAACATACATCCTCAGACCCTTAGACTCTATGAAAGGGAAGGACTGTTAAAGCCATCACGAAGCGAAGGGAATACACGTCTTTATTCCGAAGACGACCTGAAACGACTAGAACTCATCCTCAATTTGATGCGAGATTTAGGAGTTAATCTTGCTGGAGTAGAGGTAATTCTGAATATGAGAAATAAAATAGAACAGATTGAAACTGAAGTGAATGAATTTTTAGAGTATATTAGAAAAGAATATTTTGAAGGCAGGGAAGATGAATTCGAGCTCCGAAGGAAAGCTTTGGTCCGAATAAGTCCAGCTAAAATTATAAAAATTGAAACCTCAGAAAGAGATTAATGAATAAATATGAGGACTCTCTCAGTTCAAAGAACCTGAAGCTTTATTTTGATCAGATATCCAAACTTTCTCCTCTTACTAAAGGTGAAGAAAAAAAATTGGGCGAGCTTATCCAAAAAGGCGATAAAACTGCAATGAAAAAATTGATTGAGGCAAATCTCAGGTTCGTTGTTTCATATGTAAAAAAATATAGAGGCATGGGGCTAGGTTTACTCGATCTAATCAATGAAGGAAATCTAGGTCTTATTGAGGCTGCAAAAAGGTTTGATCCGAAGAGAAACGTCAAGTTCATATCTTATGCTGTTTGGTGGATAAGGCAAGCTATAATTCATGCTTTGACGAGGTGTTCGCGAATCTATCATTTACCCCAAAAAACTTCTGGCCAAATATCAGAGATGAAAAGAACAAAAGTTCAACTCAAGAAAGAGTTCGGCAGAGAACCGACTAGAGAGGAGACAGCTAAGAGAATGAAGACAACTCCTGAAAACATTGATGATTTAGAAATATTGGGAGGGAGAAATATTTCCTTGAATGAGAAGCTCTTTGATGATGATGTTGAAATTGGGGATAAAATAAAGGACAGTTTATCGCCTTCTGTCGAATACCTGATTGTTAAAAATTCAATTCAGCAAAATATTAGAGATATGTTGAAGGAATTGGATGAAAAAGAAGCTATTGTGTTAAAATATAGATTCGGGATTGATGACGACAAACCGCAAACTCTTCAAGAAATCGGTAACATGCTAAATTTAACAAGAGAGAGAATAAGGCAAATTGAAAAGAAAGCAATGAGAAAATTGGCTCATTCCAGCAAGCTTCAACAACTCAAAGGACATTTAAACTAATGGAAAAGAATTTTTGTTCTGTATGCCGAGGAACCGGGTGGATCTTAGAAAAGTCTGATAAAGGCATTATCGCTAAACGGTGCAAGTGTTATCATGACAAGAAAAGTCAGATTCTTTTTGAACAGGCAAATATCCCAAAAAGATATAAAAATTGCTCTTTTAAAAATTTCGAGATTCATAACGATTCTCATCAGCATGCTCTAAAAATAGCTAAGCAATTCGTAAAAAATTACCCTGTTCAAGATGTTGGCCTACTATTTATTGGACCATGTGGGGTAGGGAAGACACATCTCGCTGTAGCCTTTATCCATGAGTTGATACATAAAAAAAGTGTACCCAGTTACTTCTGCGACTTCAGGGAATTGATAAGAAGCATTCAGAGCACATTCACTCCAGACTCTTCATTGACAGAATCAGATGTCCTTGGTCCCATTTTTCAAAAAGATGTTCTTGTCCTGGATGAGTTGGGGGCAAAAAGAACAACAGCATGGGTAGAGGAGACAGTTTTTTATATCATCAACAATCGGTATAACAACAAGAAATTGACCATTTTAACGTCCAATTACCTTGATCACGAGGAAGACGAAGAGGATACCAGAGAACCTTACTTTAAAAAAGGGGAAGAATCTCTTGTGGATAGAATCGGGATTCGTTTGAGGTCAAGACTCTATGAGATGTGCAAAATCGTGAATATGTGGGGGAAAGACTATCGGAAAGAAATCAAACAAGGCAGCTATCGATTTTAATCAAATATTATACTTATTAAGACGTTCAATTGATATTATATCCAAATTTTGCTAAATTATGAGCAATCTGCTCCTCGGTAGCTCAATTGGCAGAGCGGGTGGCTGTTAACCACTAGGTTGTAGGTTCGAGTCCTACCCGAGGAGCCAGTTTTAAATCAACTCATGAGATCCCCCGGAATTTCTTATTGACTTCGTTCTTTTTACTGTGTTATAAACTTTTTGGGCACATAAGATAAATGTGTTTTAAAGGGAAAGATTGAACATAGGCAAAAAGAGCCATTCCCAGAAGGAGGAAAACAAATGGCATATTGGATTCTTATATTAGCTGTTGTAACAATTTTATCATACTTATCAGATGTTGGTATTCTTCCCTTCTTAGAAAATCTAAGGATTCCATTCCTGAATGCTTCAATTGTTAGCATTCTAATCCTGCTTTGCATGATAGGAGTACTTGGAAGAATGCTCCAGAAGGCAAAAAAAGGAGAAAAAGAGAGTCTTAAGAAAAGGATACTCGAACTTGAGAAAGAATTGAAGACTATCAAGGAGAAACAGGAATAAATAAGTAAATAATTAGATATACACCCATCAATTAAACCTGCGAAATCTTACCATACATCTTTTATGCTTTATATGCTTTAAAGCATCTTGAAAATTCAAGTATGATTATGAAATTTTTCTTAAAAACCCGCACGACTGCAGAATTCATTTTTATTTTTGCTTTTACAATTTTGGCTTTTTCATCTGCATGCAATAACAAAAGGGATGCAGTATCTATTAAAAAATTTGAGAATGTTAAACTTGGCGCTGAGGTATTTCTTGAGAACCACCTGGATCTAGTCAAGGGGAAAAAAGTGGGATTTATTACAAATCCTACAGGTGTTGATTCCCACTTGCAGAATATAATTGATCTCTTTTATAAAAACCAGGAGATCAACCTTGTCGCCTTGTATGGACCTGAGCACGGAGTAAGGGGAAATGCTCAAGCAGGTGAATATGTGCCTTTCTACATTGATGAAAAATATAATATCCCTGTATTTAGTCTCTATGGGCAGTCTATGAAACCCGATGCAGGAATGTTTAAAAACATCGATGTTTACATGCGGTCTTTTGATACCATTAAAACAGGGAAAACTCCTGAAGGTTCAATGGTAGAGAGTGTAGATGTCTTGATATTTGATATTCAAGATATAGGGACAAGGATCTATACATATATTGCGACAATGGCCTATTGTATGCAAGCAAGCGCTGAGAACGGTATTGATTTCATAGTCTTGGACAGGCCGAACCCAATAAACGGAATTGATATGGAAGGCCCAATACTTGAGTATCCTGAATTCAGCTCTTTTGTAGGGCTTTATCCAATACCTGTAAGACACGGGATGACTGTTGGAGAACTGGCAAAGCTTTTTAATGATAAATTTTTGAAAACAAGTGTTAATTTAACGGTTATTCCAATGAGAGGATGGAAAAGAAAGATGTGGTTTGATGAGACGTCTCTTCCATGGGTAATTCCTTCACCGAACATGCCCACACTGGATACAGCAACTGTTTACCCGGGTCAGGTCTATCTTGAGGGAACAAACATATCTGAAGGGCGAGGAACCACGAAACCTTTTGAGATATTAGGTGCTCCATGGATCGATGGCAACAAATTAACAGGAAAACTCAATGAACTCAATCTTCCTGGAATAAAATTCAGGGAAGCTTGGTTTACACCCTTTTTCTCGAAGTACCAGGGAAGGCTCTGCGGTGGAGCACAGATACATATAACTGACAGAACAAAGTACAGACCATTTGAATCTTCACTCTATATTATAAAAACAATCATAGATATGTATCCTGATCAAATTAATTTTCATGCTGAATATTTTGACAAAATTATGGGGACCACAAAAGTTAGGAAAAATCTTGATAAAGGTATGGAAGTCAAGGATATCATAAATAGTTATAGAGAAGAGTTAAACAAATTTTCAGAGCTGAGAAAACCTTATTTACTTTACAAAGAGAATTAATTAAACAGACTAACAGATTAACCGACTAACAGATTAACCGATTAACTGATTAACAGACTAACAGATTAACCGATTAACAATTATTTCATATCTCGTATTCGGACTTCGATTCCTTCCACATCTTTGAGTAATTCCACAATTTTGGATGTGTCGGTATTTCCGTAGTGGTAAGGATAAAGAATCTTGGGCATGAATGCCTTTGCAGCATCAGCTACCATCTCTGGTGTCATTGTGTAGGGCAGATTCATAGGAAGGAATGCAATATCAATATTTTTCAGCGCTTTCATTTCTGGAGTATTTTCTGTATCGCCTGCAACGTATACTCTCTTATCGCCAAAAGTAATTATGTAGCCATTACCTACACCTTTTGGATGGTAAGGGTTGCCTGGACTCCGCATATGTTTGATGTTGTAGGCGGGGATGGCTTCGATTTTTAAGTTCTGAACGGTTTTAATATCCCCATTTTTCATAATGATGCCGTCTTCAATTTTTGCTTTTTCAACACACTTTTCAGTCAAAACTAGATCGGTTTTTTCAGAGCTGATTATTTTAATTACTTTTGTATCAAGATGATCGCCATGTTCATGGGTTATCAGGATAAAGTCAGCCTTAGGAAGTTGGCTGTAATCTGCATAACGGCCCACAGGGTCAACATGAATAATTTTCCCTTCAAATGTGAACATCACTGTCCCATGGCCAATGAATGTGATTTTTAAATCACCTTGAGATGTTTGGATAATATCTTCTTCAAACTCCTTCTGTACAGCCGCTACAAGAACAAATCCTATAAAAAAGACCAAAATCAAAAAATACAATTTACGCATCATTTAACCTCCTTAATCAAAGGATCTCTCTTAAGGAAGAATATTCCTTAAATATAAAATCAGGTTCTACTTGGCAAATCAGACAGATAAAATTTCGTGGGCATGAATAAGCTTCTCTTTAACTTTAAGTCCATAAGGACAAGCTGATTCACAACTTCCTGAACTTCCTGCGCAGATGAGAGGCTTTTTGCCTTCCTCTGATACTCAGTGATAACTTCCAAATCTACCCTCCTGAAATATTCTTTTTTGAATAATTTTAAAAAACATCACATCTTTATGCAAGATTTAACTTATTTTGGTAAGAATTTCCATAACCGTGATAGCTAAGACTATATACGCAAAAACATATTTCAATCCCGGATTTGGAAATGCTACTGTCTTGACTAAAATCTTAGAATGAGCAACTTAAATGTGCTATAATAGCCAGTCTTTAAGTCAAAACAGAACAAATAGAGGAGATTACTCATGCCAGAAATCGAGACTAAAGGAAAGAAAATTAGAGTTAATGAAGAAGGTTTTTTAGTTAATCCTGAAGAGTGGGACGAGGAAATAGCTGACTTATTAGCCAAAGAAGAAGAAGGAATTGACGCTTTGACAGAAGACCATTGGGCAGTCATCAACTACATTCGTAGTTATTATCTGGAAAAAAATCTTGCTCCCATGGTGCGTAAAATCTGTAAAACCACGGGTTTTCAACTTAAATATATCTTTGAACTTTTTCCTTCCGGCCCCGCCAAAGGAGCATGTAAGCTTGCTGGACTCCCCAAACCTGACGGCTGTGTTTAGAAACAAAGAAGGTCAATGCTAACATTTCTTAGATATGGAGTTATCATATCCTTTTTTGTATGTACAATTTCTTTATGCATTTTGGTTCTGAAAACCCTTCTTTTTGGCAAAAAGCCTCTTCATTCAGAACCTCAAGGAGTTGAAAATAAGGGGATTCTGTATGCTTTCGGGAAAGGGATGATGCCCTGGGAGAAAGAAAGTGCAGCAAGGCATCTTCCAACCTACATTGCAGGGATTTTGTATCACTCTGGTATTTTTGCTGGATTATTTTACATTCTCTTGCTTGTGATTCCCTTCTGCCCTAGCTTGTTTTTAATTAATGCCTTGCGAATCCTCATGCTCTGTGGGATTGCTTGCGGAGTGGCCCTCTTTCTCAAAAGAATTTTTAAAACTACATTGAAAAATATAAGCTGCCCGGATGATTTTGCTTCTAATATTCTCGTCGATTTATTCTTGTTTCTTGCCTTGATAGACACTTTTATATCGATCGTAAGGCCTGTTTTGCTTTTTACTGCAATCTTAATGCTGCTCTATATTCCAGTAGGTAAAATCCGCCACTGCTTTTTCTTTTTTTATAGCAGAATTCTTTTTGGACTTTTCTATGGAAGAAGGGGAATTCTTCCTCAAAAACAGAGGCAATTTAAGGTCTAAAAAAAATGAATAATAAAGAGGCTGTAAAGGATCCATTCGAAGAAAAAATAAGCAACCTCAAATCTGAGGACTTGAGGAAAGCGCTCCAAATTTTCAAAGAGAAGATAAATTACGACTATGCAGCTTTCCTCAATACATGTGTCCACTGCGGTCTCTGCGCCGAATCCTGTCACTACCATTTAACCTATAAAGATTTAAAATCTCTTCCTGCATATAAATTGAATCTTGTAATAAAGGTTTTTAAAAAAAATTTTAGCCAAACAGGCAAAAGAATATCTCGTTGGGTTGGCGCTGAAGAACTGAACCATCATGTTGTTAAGGAATGGATAGATTCTTTATTCGGAAGGTGTACTCTTTGCGGCCGCTGTGCCTTAAATTGCACCATGGGGATTAATATTCCTTATATCATCCGGACAGGTAGAAGCGCATTGGCTGCTATTGATCTTGTTCCCCCTGGCTTGCAATCCACAGTTGACACTGCACTTAGATCTGGAAACAACATGGGCATACCAAAAGAAGATTGGCTTGAAACCATTGAATGGCTGGAAGAAGAGCTACAGCAGGATGTAAGTGACTCAAAGGCCAGACTTCCATTAGATGAAAAAGGGGCCGGAATGCTCTATACAATTAACCCTCGAGAAGCAATGTTTTTTCCTTTGTCCATTTCAGCTGCCGGCAAAATATTTTATGCAGCAGGAGAGAGCTGGACTTTTTCCTCTGATTATTACGACGTAACAAATTACGGACTGTACAGCGGCGATGATGAAGCAGCTGGAATAATGTCAGAACATCTAATTATGTCTATGAAGAAGTTGAGATGTCATACTTTAGTTCTTGCTGAGTGCGGTCATGGATTTAACTCAAACAGATGGGAGGCACCTGAATGGCTGAGCCGGAAATATGGTTTTGAAGTAAAAAGCATTCTTCAAATCGTTGCGGATTATATCCGCGTAGGGCGGATTGATCTGGACCCTTCACGTAACAAAAAAATAGTCACACTTCACGATCCATGCAATCTAGTCCGACTAGGGGGAATAGTTGAAGAACAGCGTTATATTCTCAAGCATGCCACAGCTAACTTTGTTGAAATGACACCTAATAGAGAAAAAAATTACTGCTGTGGAGGTGGAGGAGGTCAATTAGCCATGACTCTTTTTACAGAAAGACGTCTCAAAGTAGGTAAGATAAAGGCAGACCAGATTCGCAGCACAGGTGCCAAAGTGGTTGCAACTCCCTGCCACAACTGTATTGACCAGCTTATGGAACTCAATAAGCACTATAAGCTTGGAGTAGAGATAAAAACAGTCTGTGAAATTGCTGCTGATGCGCTCGTAATAAATAAAAAAAAGACGAACACTTTTCACTCTTTACTTTCTTCGTGAGGCAGCAATTTCTTTGACAGCCTCAATTGCAATTTTTATGTGTTCTTCAGTATTAAAAGGCCCTATTCCAAACCTTGCTGCCCCATGAAACTTTGCAGTACCAAGTTGTTTATGGGCAAGTGGAGCACAATGAAGTCCAGTTCGGCATGCTATATTGTAATCCACATCCAGGATGGTCCCTGTATTCAGAGCTTCCAGTCCATCAATATTAAAGAGGAATATAGCGATATGATCTGTCAGGTCATCCTGACAGTATAATGTTACTCCCTCAACATTTTTCAGGCCGTCCCTGAGCTTGGTTACGAGCTTCATTTCTTGCCTGTGGATATTCTTCAAGCCTTTTCTCTGGATCCATTTCAATCCTGCATGAAGACCAGCTACTCCTAGCGTATTTAGCGTCCCATACTCAAGTCTGTAGGGATATTCAAAGAGGTGAGTTGGGACTGCTGAACGAACTCCTGTTCCACCTGCCTTTGTATGTTTGATTTTAATCCCCTCTCTGACATAAAGTCCTCCTATTCCAGTCGGGCCAAGGAGAGATTTATGTCCAGTAAAAGCAATTACATCAATATTTAATTCCTCGATATCAACAGGAATCTTTCCTGCCGACTGAGACACATCAACAACAAACGGTATATCTCTCTCTTTACAATATTTTCCAATTTCTTTAACAGGCTGAATAGTCCCAATCACATTTGAGGCATGATTAACTGTAACAAGCTTTGTGTTTTTCTTTATTTTTTTAGGAAAACCGTCCGGATCAACAAATCCTTTCCTATCAAAGGGGATATGGTCTACTTCAACGCCTTTATATTTATAGAGATGATACAGCGGCCTTAACACGGAATTGTGTTCGATAGTTGTGGAGATTGCATGATCGCCCTCTTCCAGCATTCCATTAATGATCAGATTCAGAGCATCAGTTGCATTATATGAAAAACATAGTCTATTCGGATCTTTTCCGTTAAAAAATTTTGTTAGCATATCACGCGTTTTCTCTACCAATTCTCCAGTTTCCATACAGAGATCATATCCCGAACGTCCGGGGTTCACTCCGAAATTCCGGTAAAAATGATCCATGAACATATAAACTTCTTCAGGCTTAGGGTATGAGGTTGCCCCGTTATCCAAGAATATGAGCTTGTCCATTTTATGCCTCCACGAGTGAACAGATGTCTCTCACACAAAATTTTACGGCACTAATAAGACATGAAATTTATATTAAATCACAGGCTAAAATCAAACCATTTCTAACAATAAATTGACAGAACTTCCCATCTTGGAATAAAATGAATGCATTTATAGGGCTAATAATAGAGAAGATATTCAATCGGTTAAATAACTGATGAAATTTAACATAAACAAAGCTATAGAGTTTCTCCTGGCAAGGGGAAACCTCCCCATCTTATACTGGTTAAAGAAAGATATTCTCGAAGTACCGGTTGATAGAGAATATAAAAACCTGAAGAAATATGCATCCCGCATAAGAATTTTAAAACGTCAGAAGCCAAACGGTGGATGGTGCAAAAAGAGATATGAAGGGCACCCCCGCTGGGAAAAAACCTATTACATCGTTGATACGCTGAAAAATATTCTCAAATTATATAATTTAGGATGCTCCATTGAAGAAAAAGGGATTCAAAAGGCAATCACATTCATATTTTCTACACAAACTAAAGAAGGAGATTTCCGCGGGGCTTATCTTAATGAATATGCACCTACGTACCATGCCTTAATACTTGAAGCTCTCTGTCTTTTTGGTTTTCATAATGACAAAAGGACTCAAAAAGCATTTCGATGGATTATAAACAACAGACAAGATGACGGAGGTTGGGTCATCCCATACAGAACAATAAACAAAGAACAGCTTAAAAGACGCTATAATTTCGAAGCTCAGCTAAAGCTCGACCCAGTCAAACCGGATAAATCTAATCCTTTTTCCCATCTTGTGACCGGGATGGTACTTCGAGCCCTTGCAGCTTCTCCAACTTGGAAAAAAAGCAAAGAAGCACACATTGCAGGAGAGCTGTTGATGAGCCGATTCTTCAAAGCAGATAAGTATGAAGACAGGCCCCTCCCTTCTTTTTGGGAAGAGATCACCTATCCTTTCTGGGCAACTGATATATTAAGCGGTCTCGATTCTCTTTCTAAAATTGGTTTTTCTACAGAGCATGTAAAAATCCAATTAGCACTAAACTGGCTTCATAAAAAACAGAATCAGCAGGGTCACTGGAAGGCAGGATTTAAAAAATCTTCATTAGAAGACCATCTTTGGGTAACACTTGCTGTTTTAGGTGTTATAAAAAGATTTGGATTGCTAGAACTCTAGTCTCAATTATTGACTCTTCTCCCATTTGTGTGGATAACAGGGAAACATAGAGCTTGTCATTTTGATAAGAGCTTAATTGTATAATCATAGGATTGGAGATTCTTACCCAAGATCCAGCTGTTTGAACATTTCTTTCTACTGATATATTATAAAATTTGAACAAATAAGAAAATATAATTAAGGATGAAGTATTTTTTGAGCCTTGGCAGTAACATTGGGGATAGAAAGAGAAATCTTGCTCAAGCCCTTACTTTTTTAAAAAAAGAAAAGGTGGAATCCCTTAAGATTTCTTCTGTATATGAAACAAAGCCCACTGATTTCACCTTGCAACCCTGGTTTTTCAACCAAGTCGTTGAGGTGGAGGCGGACTTCTACCCAGAGGCTTTATTATCTTTAACAAAAAAAATCGAACATAGAATGGGAAGAAAACCTACAATACAAAAAGGGCCCCGGATTATTGATATCGATATTCTTCTTGCAGAAACAAGAATTATCCGAACAAAAAAATTGGAGATTCCACACCCAAGATTGGAAAAGAGAAATTTTGTCCTTGTTCCTTTTGAAGAAATATCCCCTGAAACTGTTCATCCTGTTCTTAATGAGAATATTGAGAATCTATTGAAAAAATCTAAGGACAGGTCAGTCGTAAGACTGATTAAGGAATAGATTTGCTATAGACATGGAACCAGATCCTGGAGGCACTAATTAAAAAAAACGTTTATTTTATTCTAATGATTTTTTTTATAAGCGGCTTTTCCTACGCCCAGACAAAAGGAACCATAAGGGGCCAGGTTTCTGGCAAAGAAGGGAAGCCATTAGCCAATGTCAGGGTAGAAGTAAATAATACACCGATAAAAACCCATACCATTTCTGACGGGACTTTTGTCTTAAAAGATATGGAACCAGGGAAATATCAACTCCTATTTACTCATTCTGACTATATGTCAAATATAGTCAAAGTCACTGTAAGTGAAAAGCCAAGCAAATTCATCCAAGTTTCTCTATCAAAAAAAAAACCTATGTTTTTTATTATAAAAGAAGAAATTACTGTAACTGCGGAAGCGGACTCCATAATAGATGTTAGTCTGCCATCTCATCGCACTATACTTCCCAGCAGCGTATTAGCCGAATTGGGAACAGCCAATATTGCAGAAGCCGTGGAGAAGGCCCCTGGAGTGACAATGGTTGGCAAAGGAGGGTATTCCATGGTTCCAGCAATACGAGGACTCGCAGAGCACCGGGTTCTGCTCCTTGTTGATGGAATTCGGATTACATCTGAAAGGCGTATAGGAGCGAGTGCTTCTTTCATCAATCTCAATGATATTGATTATATTGATATAAACCGCGGACCTTATTCGGTCTTCTACGGTTCTGGAGCCATTGGGGGGATTATTAACATTGTTACCAAATCACCCGGTCCTAATGAACCATTCAAAGCAAATTTCCAACTCGGATACAATACAGTAAGGCAAGAAAGAGCTGCTTCATTTAATTTGAGCGGGTCCCATGGGAAATTCGGTTTCATGATAGGAGTTAATGGAAAAAAAGCCGAGGATTATTCTTCACCTTCTGGAACAATAATAGAACAATCCCGCTATTCGGATTATGACCTTATGCTAAAAATTATTAGGGGAGGAGATAACTCCCAGCTCTATTTCACTTTTTTCAACTGTCAAGGTACAAACATCGGCAAGCCCAGCCCTACAGCTAGGCTTAAACCACGCTGGTACCCCAGAGAGAGAAATACAATTTTAACTCTTGGTTACAAGCTGCAAAACAAGTTTCATTTGGATACTTTAAATGTAAGCTTTTACCTCTTTCCATCAATGCTGGAGACCCAGAAAGATAATTTAAGGGAATCACTGACTGTAAAAAAAAGAAACCTGGCTGAGATCAAAGGCACCAATTTTGGGTTTAAGGTGCGGGGAGGAAAGGGCTTAGGTCAAAAGCATACTCTAAACTTTGGTTTCGATTTTTTCGGACGCCACAATATAAACGACAAGAACACTGAATGGAAGTTTGATGATTACAGCAATATTACTGAGAAAACAGAAGATACATCGCTCCTTGATGCCCGGAGAAATAATTTTGGCATGTATATAGATGATAAGATCCAGATATCATCCTCTGCAATAGTGAATTTAGGTGCCCGCTTTGATTACATCAGCACCAGCAACTTTACTGACTCAGCAAGTAGGATTTCAAGACGCAACCAGTCATTCACTGCATATATCGGATCTATATTGCAAGTAACCCCCCATTTTTCATTATTGGCTACCATGGGCCGCTCCTTCCGATTCCCGTCAGTAAGCGAGCTGTTTTACACTGGATTGACTGGTAGGGGAACGGTTTTTGGAAATATGAACCTAAATTCAGAGAGGAGCGTAAACCTGGATTTTGGTTTAAGGTACCTTCACGATAACTATTACGCCTCAATTTATGCGTTTAGTAACTCAGTGAGTGATATGATTCAGAAATCTAAAGGTGCAGGTGAGGAAGAGTATAATTACAGGAATCTAACCAAGGGCTATATCTATGGTATTGAGGGTGAATTATATTTCTGGCTGATTGAAAATTGTGAATTGTTTATCAATTTCCACCATATGAAGGGTAGAGAAAAGGGCAACAATAGAGCCCTTAATTACATTCCTGCTTCCCGTATAACCTTTTGGCCAAAGATTTCTCTGGGCAAGTTCTGGTTAGAGCCAAGAGTTACTTTAACCGCCGCCAAGAAAAGCCCTGGCCCGCTTGAAATTGAAATAAAAGGGTATACCCTTCTAGATGCAAATTTCGGCCATAAACTAAATCAAAATATAACTTTATTCGCTATTGCACAAAATATACTAAACCGAACATATCGCTTATCTGCTGATGAACAAGGAGTGGACGCTCCAGGCAGAAGCATCATCTTCAGACTTTCCTGTTCCTTTTAGAGCCATGGCTTATAGTCTATAAATTTGCTGCAGACTTCTTTGATTTTTTCTTAAATTAGAGGCCGCAGACTCGGAATCGTTTGACTATTTTATTTATCTAGAAGGCATCTTTAAAGTGACGGATAGAGTACCCATCATTTTTTTTGAAAATTAAAGAAATTATATCAAAACGGCATTCAACATTTTCAAGGTTGTTAAAAGCCATAAATCCTTGAGCGATTTTTTTGATTTGTCGCTGTTTGGCTGTAGTCACAGACTCTTCGGGAAGGCCAAAACTCGTGCTTCTTCTTGTTTTTACTTCAATAAAAACTAGGGTTTTTCGGTCATAAGCGATTACATCAATTTCTCCCTTATATAATCGGAACCCTTTTTTTATTATTTTGAATTTTTTTCTCTTTAAATATTTCAGTGCAACCTCTTCACCCGCTTTACCAAGATCATAAGGCTTTAAATTCTTGTCTCTCACCAAATTATACTCTCTTCTTCGACAGTTAATATCTAGCTTTTAGCTATCAACAAACACGGTTTATTTGGCTTATTTGGTTTATCTGGATTATATGGTTTCTCTAATTTACTTTATTAAATAACGGACTAACCGATTAACAGACTAACAGAACTCAGTTTTTAGCTTTGAGTTTTGTTATTTTCCACCTTACTCCGTCTTTTGTGTCTTCCAATAATATTCCCTGTTCCAGCAATTCTTTGCGTATTTGATCAGCCAGCTTATATTTTTTTTCTGCGCGGGCGTTCTCTCTTGCCTCTATTTTATCTTTAATTTTAGGACTAATATCCTCTTGTTCCTCCTCTGGAAGAATGGCTAAAACATTATCAATAGAACGAATGAAACGTATTAGGTTTTCTGCGTCTTTTCTAAAGACTTTCCCCTGGGAGATCAAGATATTTGCTTTTTTTATCAGCTCAAATAGAGCTGTCAGCGACACAGAGATATTCAGATCATGGCTCAGTCCTGAGATGAATTTTTGCTTCATCTCTTCAATAAGCTCTGGGATGTCCTTGTTTTTTCCTTCTTTAAACGGACGATTTTTCAGCTCATATATGAAGTCTTTTATTCGCTGAAGAGAAGCTTGGGCTTGATCGAGAGCTTCAAAGGTGAAATTGAGTATTTTTCGGTAATGAGTAGAAAGAAGTAAAAATCTAATCGCTCTACCGTCAAAATTTTTATCAAGGAGATCTCTTAAGATGAATTGGTTTCCCTTGGATTTTGACATTTTTTCCCCATTCACAATGAGATGGTGACAGTGAAGCCAGTAAATAACAAATTTCTTGCCGGAATAGGCTTCAGACTGCGCAATCTCATTCTCATGATGAGGAAAGATATTATCTACTCCACCGCAGTGAATATCAAAAGTATGCCCCAAATATTTAGAGCTCATTGCTGAACATTCTATGTGCCAGCCCGGTCTGCCTGCACCTATCTCAGTTTTCCAGAATGGTTCTTCTTCTTTTTTATTTTTCCAGAGGGCAAAATCGTAAGCATTTTCTTTTTCATATTCATCAGATTCAATCCTCTGACCGGATCTTAACTCCTTTAGATCAATTTTAGAAAGCTTCCCATATTCAGGAAATTTCGAGATGTCAAAATAAATGGAGTCGTCCTTTTCGTAGGCATATCCCTTTTTTAGGAGACCCTTTATTATTCGAACCATATCTGGAATATGCTCAGTGGCTCGGGGATAATATTCTGCTTCAGCAATGTTTAATGTATTGATATCTTGGAAAAAGGCCTCGATATATTTTTTTGTATATTGCTGTAGCGAAACTTTTTCAGCATTAGCTGCCTTTATGGTCTTGTCATCGACATCTGTGATGTTCATGACATGAATAACTTTATTACCCATAAAAAGGAGGAATCTTTTGAGTAAATCTTCAAAGATGTATGCCCTGAAATTTCCAAT
>DAOVDU010000066.1 GCA_030669305.1 Candidatus Aminicenantota bacterium | reverse complement strand
GCGCAATGAAGAACTTCGTAAATCGTAAGCCGTAAGCCGTAACGGGTTTAAGGTTGAAGGTTTAATGTTTAAGGTAAAAATAGAAATGGGTTTAAGGTTGTAACTTCTCAATAAGTGTGGGTAGTAGCTATGGATTCCTGCTTTCGCAGGAATGACGATTGAGTGTAAGTGTCTGTCATTCCTGCGAAAGCAGGAATCCAGTGATTAGTCACAAATATAATCTACCCCCAATTATTGAGAACTTAAATTCTTTTTCGTCTATAAGGATATATATTTGAGGTTATTGTTTTAATTATGGAATAGATGTAAACTATATTCCTCAGATAAGGTAAAAAGATGACTCAGTTAAAAGAAGCGCGGAAAGGTAATATTTCAGAAGCACTCAGAAATATTGCGGAGGAAGAAGGCATCTCTGTGGAAATTTTGCTTGACTTGGTCGCCAGAGGAAAGGTTGTGATTCCTATAAACCCCAACCACATACCAATTCATCCTGTTGGCATCGGCCAAAAATTGAGGACTAAGGTTAATGTTAATATTGGAACTTCCCAGGATTTTCCCGAGCTGGAAAATGAACTTCAAAAAGTCGATATCGCTTTAAAACACGAAACCGACACCCTGATGGATTTAAGCACAGGCGGCGATATCAAAAAAATCCGCCGTATGATACTCGACAAGGCCCGAATTCCTTTGGGCACAGTCCCTATTTACGAGGCTGCTATCAAAGCCATAGATCAGAGAGGTTCTATCGTCAAAATGACAGAAGATGACCTATTCTCTGTTATAGAGGAACAGGCCGAGGAGGGAGTTGATTTCATAACAGTCCATGCCGGCCTTACTTTAAAAGCCATTGACAGGCTAAAAAACCAGGGAAGGGTAGCGGATATTGTCTCTCGAGGCGGCGCCTTCCACCTTGCATGGATGCTTCATAATCAGAAGGAAAACCCGCTTTATGCCCATTTCGACCGCCTGCTTGAAATCGCCTATAAACATGATGTGACCTTGAGCCTGGGAGATGGGCTCCGGCCCGGGGCAATCGCAGATGCCACTGACCGTCCCCAAATTGAAGAACTTCTCACTCTGGGAGAACTTGTGAAGCGTTCATGGGAAAAAAATGTCCAGGTAATGGTAGAAGGCCCAGGACACATCCCGCTCGATCAGGTAGAGATGAATATAAAGATTCAGAAGTGTGTATGCCAGGAAGCACCTTTTTATGTCTTAGGTCCTTTAGTGACCGATATTGCGCCTGGTTATGACCATATTGTCTCAGCCATTGGAGGGGCTATTGCTGCTGCAGCTGGGGCAGACTTTCTCTGCTATGTGACCCCTTCAGAACACTTGGGGCTTCCTTCGCCCGACGATGTCAGAGAAGGCCTTATCGCTACTAAGATCGCTGCTCATGCAGGTGACATTGTAAAAGGTGTTAAGGCCGCCAAAGATAGAGATCTTAAGCTTTCGGAAGCCAGGAAAAAACTTGATTGGAAGAAGCAGCAGAAGCTTGCTCTTGACTCATATAAATTCGAAGAAATCAGAACGAGAAGAAAAACAGAATCATTGGCCTGCTCTATGTGTGGTGACTATTGCGCTATGCGCATTGTCAGCGAATTTCTACACTCCTCTGGAAAGGCCAATGGTCCTTGCTTATAAAGGACTCCTCTTCGGAACAGCAGGCGTTCCTCAATCTACCCCTGGAAAATCAACATTAGCTGGTATCCAACAGATTTCTCGGCTGGAGCTTGATTGTATGGAAATAGAGTTTGTCAAGGGTATGAAGATGGGAAGTGACCTGGCAAAAAAAATTAGGGAAGAAGCAATCACAAAAAATGTCAAGCTCAGCATACATGCCCCTTATTATGTGAACCTGAATTCTCCTGAAGAAGGAAAAAGGCTAGCAAGCCAGGAAAGGCTGCTGAGTTCTGCAAGATTGGCCCAGATGTGCGGAGCTCAAAGCTTAGTGTTTCATCCTGGGTATTATGGAAAGTCAAGCTCTGAAAATGCATTTAATACTATAAAAAAGGGAATCAAAGAAGTTGTATCTATCCTGAAATCGGAAAGAAGCCCTGTCATCCTCAGGCCAGAAACAATGGGAAAGCAGTCCCAGTTTGGATCTCTGGAGGAGATACTATTTTTATGCCGCGAGGTAGACGGGATCATGCCATGTGTCGATTTTTCGCATATCCATGCCCGTAAAGGAAAAGCGAATACATATCTGGAATTTCACAGGATTCTTAGAAAAATCGAAAAGAAACTCGGTAAAAAGGCCATAAAGAACATTCACATCCACATCACTGGAGTAGAGTACAATAATAAAGGAGAATTAAAACATCTTAACCTACAAGAGTCTGATTTTCGGTATGATGAATGGATTCAGGTTCTAAAGGATTTTGAAGTTGAAGGCATGGTTATTTGCGAGAGTCCGAATCAAGATCGTGATGCGTTGATGCTGAAGAACTTATTTTACATCAAAGAATGAGGAGATAGTAAAATAACTCAAAACTGATTTCAGTTAGTCTGTTAATCTGTTAATCTGTTAATCTGTTAGTCTGTTAATCTGTTATTTAAATTAAATATTAAACCTTAAACCATTTCCCGTTTACTATTCACCATTCACCATTCACTATTTTCTATTTGCCATTTTCTATATAACAGTGTAAAAATTTAACAATGCAAAGGAGGTGACAATGAAAAAAGAATACAAGCTTCTTATAAACGGAAAATGGCAGGAAGCAAAAGACAAGCGCGATATAAGGTCACCTTATGATCAAAGTGTAGTAGGGAAAGTTCATTTTGCCGACAAAAAACAAGTCAAAGATGCTGTATTCGCAGCCCATGAAGTATTCAGCAGGACAAAAAGAATCTCAAGCTATGAACGCTCAAAAGCCCTTGAAAAAATTTCCGATGAAATTGAAAGAAGAAAAGACGAACTTGCAAAATCTATCACGCTTACTGCTGGAAAAGCAATTAAATCATCCCGGGTAGAGGTCGCACGAGCAGTCAATACTTTTCAGATAGCTGCAGAAGAAGCCAAAAGAATCAATGGCGAAGTCATTCCTCTCGACTTAAGTCCTCAGACAAAAGAGCGATGGGGCCTGGTAAGGCGTTTCCCTATCGGAGTTATCACAGGAATCACCCCTTTTAACTTCCCTCTAAACCTTGTAGCCCACAAGGTAGCACCAGCTCTGGCTTCAGGAAATACAGTCGTGTTAAGGCCTGCTTCACAAGTCTCCATTACATCCCTTCTTCTTGGTGAAATCATTATTGATACGGATTATCCGCCAGGAGGAATGAATGTGGTCCCTTCAGGATATGATGCAGCCGAGGTTCTCCTTGAAGATGAGAGAGTTAAGATGGTTACATTCACAGGAAGTCCTTCCATCGGATGGAGCCTTAAAAAGAAAGCCTATAAAAAAAGAGTGACACTTGAGCTTGGAGGAAACGCTGCTGTCGTCATTGAACCTGATGCGAATCTGGATTTTGCTCTTCCTAGAACGATTCTTGGGGCTTTTGCCTATTCTGGGCAGGTTTGCATCTCCATTCAGCGGATATTCCTACATGAAAAAATCTACGACCGATTCATGGCTGACTTCCTTGAAGCCACAGAGAAGCTCAAAATGGGAGACCCTATGGATGAGGAAACAGATATCGGACCAATGATCAACCTGGATGCAGCAAAACAGACTGAAGAGTGGGTCAACGAGGCTGTGGAAAACAGAGCACGCATCGTTTGTGGCGGCAAAAGAGAAGGCACAATGTATACGCCGACAATCCTGGAGAATGTCAAGCCCGAGCTTCGTATCTCCTGGCTGGAAGCTTTTGCTCCTGTTGTTGTTGTCTATCCCTACAAAGATTTCGATGAGGCTATAAAGGGAGTCAATTTTTCCATCTACGGCCTCCAGGCTGGAATCTTCACCAACGATCTCAGGAAAGCATTCCACGCTTATGAACTTCTGGATGTTGGAGGAGTTATTGTTAATGATATCCCTACATTCCGCATTGACCATATGCCTTACGGCGGAGTGAAGGAATCAGGTTTCGGCCGTGAAGGTATCAAATACGCTATCGAAGAAATGACGGAAATAAAACTCATGGCAATAAATCTAAAATGCTAGAGCAGCTAGACCTGCCAGGCTTAAATTTAACTTAAGAAGTTGGGTGGCTAGATTAGTTAAAAAACTAAGAACGTTGTCTTATAGATTTTATCAAAGCGCCAAGCATAGCAGATATTCTAATTATTTTATCTTCAAAATCCAGAAAATCGCCCTCAGCTAAATAACCTACTTCTCTTGCAATTATGAACTGAGTTCTCAATTCTGCTGCAGAAGCCTTCGCAACATTCAAAAATCTAACAAACTCGGAAGGATTTCCTCTCTCTTTTCCTTCGGCTATGTTAGACATAACTGAAATAGCAGATTTTCTTAATTGATCTCTCAAGCCAAAATCTTGATTCAAATTTCCATTCATAGAGAGTCTATACGTATCAACAGCAAGATCTTTAGCTCGATGCCAGCATTTTAAATCCTCATAATTTTTTAATTTGGGCATTTAATTCTTCCTCCCTTTTTAGGGACGATTTTTTTTAATCAAAAATCTCATAAAACGAGCGAAAATTGGAAATTTTGATGAAAATGTATTAATTTTTCGACTTGTTTGGTTTAGTGAATCTAGCAGATCTAGTCAGTCTGGCTTATATTATTTTATTCCTTGACAGCTTTTTTATAGAGTCCTAAACTGATACTTCATAATAACATGGACATCAGGGACATGTACCGATTTTATGAAATCAATAACGTGTCCCTTGATTTCTACCCGGAGGTATTATATGAAAATTATAAGCCTAGCTGAAGTAAGAAACAAAATAAAAGACCTTGTTCAGAAAGCAAATTTCGAACTTCAGGAAGATGTCCTGAAAGTCATCAAAGAAATGGAAGAAAAGGAAGAGTCGCCTGCAGGAAAAGCAGTTTTTCAACAAATCCTTGAAAACGCTCAGATCGCCAGGGATGAAAAATTAGGGCTCTGCCAGGATACAGGCCTTGCTGTATTTTTTATTGAATTGGGGGAAGATGTAGAGCTAAAAAAAGACGATGGACTGGGAAGCTTAAGGGAAGCTATTACTGAAGGCACAAGAGCCGGGTACGAGGAAGGATTTCTGCGAAAATCTGTTGTCGAAGACCCAATAAGGCGCAAAAACACTGGAGATAATACACCTGCCTATATCCACTGGGAATTAGTACCAGGCGATATCTTCAGACTCACCTTCATTGCCAAGGGTGGAGGGGCTGAAAACATGAGTGCTGTCCGTATGTTTGCTCCGGCCGCAGGTATGGAGGGTGTTGAAGACTTTGTGGTTGAAACTGTAGACAAAGGCGGATCAAATCCATGTCCACCGATTATTGTCGGAGTGGGAGTTGGGGGAAACTTCGAATATTCTACCCTCCTGGCAAAGAAATCACTCCTAAGAAGACCTTTAGGAACCCACAACCCTGATCCATTCTATGCTGACATGGAGAAAAGGCTGCTTGAAAGGATTAACAACCTGGGGATTGGCCCCCAAGGAATGGGAGGAAGATGTACAGCTCTGGCAGTCCATGTGGAATCCTTCCCCTGCCATATTGCTTCTATGCCGGCTGCAGTAAATATTGAGTGTCATTCCCACAGAGTGCTTTCGTTTGAGTTATAAAAAAAGTTTAGTCAGTTTTATAAATGGCAAGACAAAGCCCTGGCGGGCAGCAAGACAACGCTTCGCTGGCAAGACAATGCGTCGCTGACAAAACAACATTTTACGATTTATGATTTAGGCCGTACGGAGGAAGGAATGCCACAAAAAGGGTATGTTGAAATCTCAGTTGAAGTATGTAAGGGATGTAACCTATGTGTGATCCACTGTCCAACTGAGTGTCTGGCTTTAAACACATCTGATACAAACAGCTATGGCTTACACTACGCCTACCTTGTGGATGAGGATAAATGTATTGCATGCCAAAACTGTGCAGTAATCTGCCCGGATGCAGCAATAACTGTCTATAAAAAGGTGGCTTAACATTCATTCATGGAGGAAAAGTTGGCTGAAATAAAACTCATGAAAGGTAATGAAGCCCTGGCAGAGGCTGCAATTCGTGCTGGCCTTCAGGGCTATTTCGGATATCCGATTACTCCTCAGTCAGAG
Source organism: Candidatus Aminicenantota bacterium (assembly GCA_030669305.1). Taxonomy (GTDB): domain Bacteria; phylum Acidobacteriota; class Aminicenantia; order Aminicenantales; family Aminicenantaceae; genus DAOVDU01. The sequence goes on along the minus strand of DAOVDU010000066.1, from coordinate 4,898 downwards.
GTGATAGAATACCTGGCCGTGCAGGAACCAAAACACGATTATGTTCTCATTCAGGCTGAAAGTGAGTTAGCAGCAGTGAACATGCTCTACGGATCTTCCGGTGCCGGGGCCCGTGTGATGACTACAACATCATCACCTGGATTTACTTTAATGCAGGAGGGAATTTCTTACCTTGCCTGTACTGAGCTTCCCTGTGTACTTGTCAATGTAGTTCGAGGCGGTCCTGGCCTCGGAACCATTCAAGCCAGTCAGGGCGATTATTTTCAGGCCGTTAAAGGAGGCGGTCATGGCGATTATCATATTATAGTCCTTGGTCCGAATTCGGTCCAGGAAATGGTAGACCACATTTTTCTGGCCTTTGAACTAGCCGACAAATACTGTAATCCAGTTATGCTTCTGGCTGATGGAGCCATCGGACAGATGATGGAAAAGGTAACTCTCCCTGAACCTATCCCTTACAAACCCAACAAACCCTGGGCTACTACAGGGAAAACACCTGATAGGAAAAGAAACATCCTTACTTCCCTCTTCATTGAGTCTGAAGAAATGGAAAAAAGGAATTTGCGCTTACAAGAGAAATTCAAAAAAATCACACAGAATGAAATCCAATATGAAGAATATCAAACAGATGATGCTGAAATCATCGTAGTCGCTTTTGGTCTTTGTTCACGGATTTCAAAAAGGGCAGTCGATATTGGCCGGGAATCAGGTATAAAAATGGGTTTATTCAGACCCATCACTCTGTGGCCATTCCCTTTAAAACAACTTGAAGAGATTGCGTCCAGGAAGAATGTTAAATTTTTCATTTCGATTGAAATGAATGCCGGCCAGATGGTGGAAGACGTCAAACTAGCAGTCTGTGGGAAAAAGCCTGTTCATTTTTTCGGCCGACTGGGCGGCATTGTTCCAACTCCAGATGAGACTTTTAATGCGATAAAATCTAAAATATAAGTAAGGAGTAAACAAGACAAAATAAAAGAATAAAGGAGTGTTTACATGAAAAAAGGATATGAGTTGATATATAAAAGGCCAAAAACTCTCCTTAGCAAACGGATGCACTATTGCCCTGGATGTTTTCACTCAACCGTTCACAAAATGCTGATGGAAGTCGTCGAAGAAATGGATATTCAAGAGAAAACAATTGGTGTTTGCCCGGTTGGATGTTCGGTGTTTGCATATGACTACCTAGATGTTGACATGCAGGAGGCTGCACATGGCCGGGCTGCTGCTGTAGCAACTGGAATTAAGCGGATGCTTCCCGACAGAATTGTCTTCTCTTATCAAGGCGACGGTGATCTGGCAGCCATTGGTACTGCTGAAACCATTCATGCCTGCAACAGGGGGGAAAATTTTACTTTCATATTCATTAATAACGGTATCTATGGTATGACCGGAGGACAGATGGCACCAACCACACTGGAGGGCCAAAAAACAACAACTTCTCCTTACGGTAGAAAGCCGGATACAGCCGGCATGCCCATAAAAATGGCAGAAATTGTCTCTTTATTCGAGAGAGTTGCATACGTAGAAAGAGTAAGCTGCAATACTCCTGCAAATGCCAGAAAGACCAAACGTGCAATCAGGAAAGCCTTTGAATTCCAGATGCAGGGCCTAGGAACAACATTTATTGAAGTCGCATCCAACTGTCCTTCAGGATGGAAATGCACTCCAGAAGAATCATTAAATTGGCTAAAAGAACACGTTTTCCCTTACTTTCCACTCGGAGTATTTAAAGAACCAGCTAAAGAAAAGGTTTAAAGTTTAACGTTTAAGGTTAAAGGATATTTACCTTAAACCTCTTACATTAAACCTTAAACCAGTTCTACGTTGGAGGCATAGAGATGTTACAGGAAATGATCTTTGCAGGCTTTGGCGGCCAGGGTGTGTTGTCAATGGGAACTCTGCTAGCTTATGCAGCAATGAAAGAAGGAAAAGAGGTAAGCTGGATGCCCTCTTATGGACCGGAGATGAGAGGAGGTACCGCAAACTGCATAGTCAACATTAGTGACCAACCTATCTCATCTCCTATTGTCAGCGAATACGATGTGGCTGTTGTGCTCAATCAACCCTCGCTGAAAAAGTTTGAATCCAGGGTAAAAAAAGACGGCATTCTTATCTGGGAAAGTACTAACATAAAGGAACCTCCGACCCGGACAGATATAAATGTTTATGGACTTCCTGCTATCGACAAAGCCACACACGAACTTAAAAACGTCAAGGTGATGAACATGATAGTCCTTGGTGCACTTGTCAAAATCAATAAAATCGTTAAGAAAGAATCATTACTTATTGCATTAAGGGAGACGCTTCCAGAACGCCATCACCATCTGATTCCCCTAAACAAAAAAGCTATTGAAATGGGGATGAAATTAATATAAAAACGCAAGGCGAGCAAGGCGCGCAAGGCGAGACAATTAATTTGATTCCCTTTGCCTTATTGATCGGATTAAAGCCCCAATCATGAAGGATAATTTTTCAATCTTCTTAATGAGAATACTAAATTCATTGTCTTTAATATAACTAATATCTTTAGCTATGATTAATTGAGCTCTTAGTTCTCCAGTTGATCCTTTTGCAAAAAACAAAAATCTAATCAACTCCGCAGGAGTTTCTCTTTCTTTTCCTTCTGCTATGTTGGATATAATTGATACTACTGACCTCCTCATTTGGTCACGCAAGCCAAAGTCTTTACTCAAATTTCCTTGCAAAGTTTTCTTATAAATATCAATAACCAATTCTCTTGCCTGCTGCCAACATTCTAGATTCTCAAAATTATAAATATTTCTAATTTTCTCTCTCCAAATCCAATAGACGAATCCATAATCAAATTTTCTCATTGTCCAACGAATTCTTCTTCAATCTCTCAGTTTGCACGCCTTGCGCGCCTTGCATTTATTTAATAAGAACTTAATAGATTAAATAGATATGTTTTTGTCAACTTAAATATGATGAAATCGAAGAGAAGTAGCCTGTTATCAATAAAACCCCCAATATAATCAGTAATATTCCTCCCACAGCAGTGATAACTTTGAAATACTTTCTGACGGCCTTGAAGTACTCGAAGAATTTGTGAATGATCAGGCCTGAGATGAGAAACGGAAGTCCAAGTCCTACTGAGTAGAAGGCAAGGAGCACTATACCCTTAAAGATGTTCTGTGTTGTTGCTGCCATAGTCAAGATGGCTCCAAGAATAGGACCAACGCAGGGAGTCCAGCCAGCTCCAAAAGCCATTCCAACAAGAACAGTGCCGATAAAACCCAGAGGTTTATCCTTCAAATGAATCTTCTTTTCTCTATTGAGAAACTTCAGTCTGAAGATTCCGATAAAGTGAAGACCGAGTAAAATTACGACACATCCCCCAACAATTTCAAACCACCGGATGTTCCTGGATAGAAATTTGCCAATAAACGTAGCTGAAGCACCCAAAGCGATGAAGATAATGGAAAATCCCAGAATGAATAGAAGGGAGTTTATAATGACTATTTTTCGGACTCGCTTCAGATTTTTCTCATGGGAAAGTTCTTCAAGCGAGATCCCTGTAATAAAAGCCATGTAGGAGGGAATAAGAGGAAGTATACACGGAGAAAGAAAAGAGATGAATCCAGCAGACAGTGCTATAAATATAGAGACGTTTTCAGTGCCTGGCATTTATTATTTTTCGCTTATTAAATAAAGGAAATACTTTTCAAGAGTTTCTTTATTCAAGGGACCTAAATGCTTATGTCTGATTCTACCCTTCTTGTCAATGATGATGGTTACTGGGATGTATGGTCCAGTCTGGTAATCATCTACAATTTCTTTTGTTCCCATGACAACAGGATAGTTAATTTTGATGTATTCAACAAACTCAAGCACTTTACCTGGTCTTACTCTATCCAAAGAAATGCCGAGAATTTCCATCCCTTTATTTTTATATTTATCGTACATCTCTATAAAGTCAGGAATTTCAATTCTACAAGGACCACACCATGTCGCCCAAAAATTCAAAAAAATCACATCACCCTGATAATCGGAAAGAGAGATCTCATTTCCTTTCAGATCGCTAAGCGTAAACTCAGGCGCATCAGGATAATCACTGCTCAAAGAGCTCTTTTTTTCTGCCTTTGCACAGGTTATTAATATCAAAGCCAATGTAATTAAAATCAACGATATCCTCTTCATTTTTCTCTCCTCTTTTTGTCTATCCGGACTGTTCCGTCTATTCAGTCTATTCAGATTTTACTAATATCGCTAGATCGCCTAGACAGGAAAAAATATTAATAAGATAGTAATTATAGGGATTTTGGATATTTATTGCAATATAATTTCAAAAACAAAATTTTAGTGGATCATCTCCCATTTAGTTGCAAAAATGAATGCCTTTATTTTTAGAATGTCATTCCCGCGAAAGCGGGAATCCAGGACTATCCACATATACTTTTATATAAATCAACCCATTGTGGATTTTCTTTTTCAATTATTTTTAACTTCCAATCCCTTTTCCATTTCTTTATCTGTTTCTCCCTTACAATTGCAGATTCCGCAGATTCATGAATTTCATACCAAACCAGATGATGAACCTTATATTTTTTAGTAAAACTTTTTCATATTTCTGGATTCCCGCTTTCGCGGGAATGACAAAAAGGGGCGTGGATGACAGCTTAATTATATGTCTCTTCTATTATCTTTCAACTAAATGGGATATGAACCAAAAAAAATTGATGAAATTACATCCAAAATGCCAAATGTCAAGGTTTGATCCCATTTAAAGGGTTGCTGGGTCAGCGTATCAAGGCATTAAAGAGCAGCTTGAACGTGCCGTGAGTCTGGCATCTATGCTGGGTTCGGAATCCGATGAGAACCACCTGCCCTTTGCCGTATTGGGCATTGATCATAGCCGCCAGGTTGGATAGATGCTC
>DAOVDU010000107.1 GCA_030669305.1 Candidatus Aminicenantota bacterium | reverse complement strand
GAAAGTCAACCTCATACGTAAGACTAGAGGGGTGGGGGGGGGGCCGGGGGGGCGGAAACGAGAAATATTGGAGAAATAAAAGAATTTTTTTATTTTTTTATTTTTTTTTTTTTTAAATTTTTTTTATTTTTTTTTAATTGGTCCCCCCCCCACCCCTCTAGTCTTACGTATGAGGTTGACTTTCGTATATAGATATCTTATCATACAATTTATCTATTCAGGAGAGAAAAATGGCCCAACTTAAATCTGCCATACGCCAATGGAGACGCAACCTGCGAAGAAACGCAATAAACAGAAGAAACAAGTCTACTCTCCGCACCCAGATAAAAAAACTGAGGTTAGCTATTGAAAACAAAGACAAAGAAGGAGCAGAAAAGCTTCTTTCCGTAACCTTTTCTTTTATAGATAAATCTGTCAAAAAAGGTACCATCCACAAAAACAAAGGCAATAGATATAAATCAAGATTGAGCCGACAGGTAGAATTGATTAATCTCTCTCCTTCTAAATAGTCCCTTCCCTTCGTTTATGGAGGCAGTAATCGAAAATAAAGCCCTCAAGAAGCGTCTGGGCAGAAACATCTGATGTTTTAATATTTAAATCAATCTTTTCTAGCTCAGATAAAAAATGATTCAAATTTCTCCTGGAAATTTTATCCACCAAGAAGAAAAAATCTCTGAATTTATCCGTGTAAAATTTTCCAAACTTTTCCCGGATATGAGGCTTTAATTCCTTGAAAATTGCTTTCTTATCTTTATCATTCTCTTTGAGATATAGTTTGGCCAGAAGAATATCACGAAAAAATTTTGCTATCAGGCCAAGAATATATTCAGGTTTGATGCCTTCTCTAAATAAATTATTTAACACGATAAGGCATGCTTCATAATCTGCCTTCGTCAAGTTGTCAGAAATTTCCCATTCAAAAAAAGATTTTATCAAACCAGAAACCTGGTTGACATCATCCAACTCGACCGTCTTTCTCTCATCCAAGAAAGTCACTATCTTTTCCATCTCATTATCCAAACGGCTTAAGTCATTTCCAGTCAACTCCACAAGTCTCTTTTTCGCTTCAATGGTTGCTGACTTTCCCAAAGACAAGAATCTTCTATCCATCCAGGAAAAAAGAGCCTTATCTCTTAGGGGTTTCAGCTCTTTTACACAGACCAGAGATTGTGGAAAAGATGAAAAAATCCTGAGGAGGGATGCATCTTTTCTCAATTTTCCCGAAAAAATAATAATAAGAACGGTACAGGAGACAGAAGAGTTAAAATAATCCTTTAATATTTTCTCTTCCAGTGAGGAAATATTTTCTCCTCTTCCTTTTATAATCTCAACAATAATAATTCGCCTGGAAGAGAAAAAAAAAAGGAATCGTTCTGGCCAGATCTATGATATCCATCCAAGAATGATCTTCGAGGTTAAATCTTTCCACATTATAATCCTGATTATCAGGAGAAATTAGAGTTTTTTTAATATCATTGATAAGTTGATAGGCAAGAAAAGTCTCCTCCCCGTAAAAAAAATAACAGGGGAGGAGCGTTTTTTCACTGATTTCTGTTTTCAGAAGAAAGTTGTACACTCCCTTAAAACCCTTCTAAAATGGTGATCACTAAAGTCCTTGCAAATTTCTCAGCCACTTCGTCTACAGCTTCTGATTCCACCGTCTCAAAATCCGATCCTTCCGGAACTTCATATTCTCCTTGATAAACAAAAGAGGGATTTGAAAAGATGATTTTCTTATTGACCTGGTCTCTCAGGATAATCTTTGCGACTATAGTAATGTTATACTGGTCAGCCGTGCCCTCCCCGCTAAAGCCTATAGGATTCGCTGTAAAAGCTATGATTTCCCCAAACAAGACAGCATCTGCAGATTTAACATCCCCAGAAATCTCAATCTTTCCGCGTGCAACCATCTCATCAATAACGCTTTGAGTCAGCTTTAAATCCAACTCAAAACGCGTTGTATGGTTTTTAAACATAGGGATATTGATCATCTTGATATGTGAAGGGAGGGAGCTACCTGTTCCCCTCAGGTGATAACCGCACTGGAGAGACAAGCCACAGATAAAGAGCAGTAAAAAAATCTTTTTCATTCGGACTCTAAAAAAATCTATATAACAATATTAACCAATTTATTCTTTATGTAAATTATTTTTTTTACTTTTTTCCCTACTCTGATGTTTTGAATTCGATTCAAACCCAGAGCTTTTTCTTTTATTTGAACTTCAGACAAATCTCTTTCCACTTCAAACTTATCTCTTAACTTTCCGTTGACCTGAACAACTATTGTTACTCTTTCTTCTTTAGCTAAACTAGAGTCAAATGAAGGCCAAGAAGTATAAGCAAGAAGAGTCTTATTCCCCATTCTCGCCCAGAGTTCCTCGCAAATATGGGGTGCAAAGGGAGACAGAAGCAAAACCAGCTTTTCCATGGTTTCCTTTAATATTTTTATTCCTTTATGGCCCTTCCTCAATTTCTCTCTTTCCCCCTTGATTTGGTTGAAAAACTCCATTGTGGAACTTACAGCTGTATTCAAATGATATCTTTTTTCGATATCGTCGCTTACTTTCTTAATAGTCTGGTGCATCTTTATCCTCAACCTGTATACACTCTCCTCATCAGGAACCAGCTCCTTTGTGTGTAAGGCTTCATTAGTGAAAACTTCAAGATTTTCCTGGAAAAACATCCAGATGCGATTCAGAAACCTAAAGCATCCTTCTATGCCTTTCTCATTCCAGGCAAATTCTTTTTCTGGAGGAGAAGCAAAGAGGATGAAAAGCCTTAAAGTATCTGCCCCGTATTTTTTCACTATGTCATCAGGATCAACAACATTTCCCTTTGATTTGGACATCTTAGCACCATCTTTGGTCACCATTCCCTGGGCAAGAAGACGGGGAAAAGGTTCATCTATCACGGTTAAACCGTAATCTCTGAAAAATTTGCAGAAAAAGCGCGCATAGATAAGATGAAGGATGGCATGTTCCACTCCTCCTATGTAGAGGTCAACAGGCAGCCAGTAATCGGCAGATTGAGGATTAAAAGGAACGTTCTTTTCCTGGGGAGAACAATAGCGAAAGTAATACCAGGATGAGTCAAAAAAGGTGTCCATGGTATCTATTTCCCGCCGGGCCTCTCCCTTGCATTTGGGACATGTGGTATTTACAAAACTTTCTACCTTTCCGAGGGGAGAACCTTCCTCTCCTTTAAACTCGACATCGAAAGGAAGGAGAACTGGCAAATCTTCATACGGGACTCCAACAATGCCACAACTCTGACAGTAGATCACAGGGATAGGTGTTCCCCAATACCGCTGGCGTGAAATCCCCCAATCCCTGAGGCGATAAAGCGTACTCTCTCTTCCAAATCCTCTTTCCTCTGCATACTTGATCATCTCTTTGACCGCCTCTTGATAAGGCTTCCCAGAGAAAGGTCCGGAATTAACAACCACTCCATAATCTTCGAAAGCCTGCTCCGGCTCTTCTGCAGGAGGTTCCCCTTCTGGGACAATGACGACTTTAATGGGCAATGAATATTTTTTGGCAAAGTCAAAATCTCTTTGGTCATGGGCAGGCACAGCCATGATGGCCCCAGTTCCGTACTCCATCAAAACATAATTGGCAATCCATATCGGAATTTCCTCACCTGTGTAAGCATTAACAGCTTTTTTGCCTGTATCAATCCCTTCTTTTTCCTTTTCTCCCAAATCTTTTCTGAAACGGCGCTCTAAAATGCTCTTTTCTATCCATTCCTGTAACTTTTCCCTTTGATCCGAATCAGCTATCAGCTCATGACTTAAAGGGTGTTCAGGAGAAAGGACTAAAAATGTAGCTCCATAAATCGTATCAACACGCGTAGTAAAAACTTCGATGGATTGCGACGAGCGAACAAAAGGAAAGGTTAGATAGGCTCCGGTGCTTTTCCCTATCCAGTTTTTCTGCATGATAAGGACATGCTCAGGCCATTTTTCTAGCAAGCCGTGGCCTGAGATCAGCTCTTCAGCATAATCTGATGTCTTCAAAAACCACTGCTTCATCTCCTTCTGCTTTACCTCTGAATCACAGCGCCAGCATCGTTCTCCGATAACCTGTTCATTCGCCAGAACGGTCCGGCATTGAGGACACCAATTAACCCAACTTTTCTTTCGATATGCCAAACCGCGCTCAAACATCTTGAGAAAAATCCACTGGTTCCATTTATAGTAATCGGGAAGACAGGTGTTTACTTCTCTTGACCAATCATAGCTAAAGCCCAGTTTTATCAATTGTTTCTTCATATGGGAGATATTATCAAGAGTCCATTTTTGAGGATGAATACCCTGGGTAATAGCAGCATTCTCGGCTGGCATTCCAAGGGCATCCCAGCCGATAGGATGAAGGACATTAAAACCCTTCATGGTCTTGTAGCGGGAAATTACATCTCCGATTGCATAATTTCGAATTTGACCCATGTGTATGCGACCAGATGGATAAGGGTACATTTCAAGGCAGTAATATTTTGTTTTTTGTTTTTCTTCGGAGGACTTAAAAGCGTCTTCTTTTTTCCAGATGCCCTGCCACTTTTTTTCAATATCTTCGAAATTATAGTCTTCCTTCATTATTTTATTATTTTCTAGCTCATTCTGGGTTTTGATTAAAGAAGATAATCTGTTTCTCTAATCCAGGGTAATCTTACCAATCAATCATAAATATTAGAGTCATCATTCCCAAAAGTCAAGAAAGCTAACAGAAACTGATTTCTGTTAGACTGTTACTCGGTTAGACTGTTAATCTGTTAGTCGGTTAGACTGTTAATCTGTTATTTTAATTAAAATATGGATCATCTCTAAAAGAGTTGGTAGGATCATAAGGATTCAAGGGGTCAAGGGGTCAGGGATTCGAGTGAAATGCTTAAGAATTACAAAGAATTAAAAGTTTGCACAGGAGGGAATAGGAGAGGTTGAGAGGATGCTCAAAGCACTTACTAAATTGCTACAAAAAAA
>DAOVDU010000120.1 GCA_030669305.1 Candidatus Aminicenantota bacterium | reverse complement strand
TGGCCAAACAAGGACTCTACTTTGTTGTTGCCGAGGATCCAGGTTTTCTTTTCGATGAAAAAGGATTGAACGAGGAAGGAAAGAAGATAGTAAAGGCTGTGAATACTAGTGGTCTTCTTCTCTGCGTTAAGGGAGCAAATGTTTCACAGGCCAAAGCTCTTTTAGAAGGATCTAAGAAACCTCTTGTGTTTTTTGATAAAGATTTGCCAGATAAGGATGTCCTGGATCTTATCAAGAAAAAAGAATCAGCCATTGGACTCATATTGACTGCTGATGCGGATCCAGCCGCGTATTTTAAGAAGATGGATAAAGTTAAGAAAGCCATTGGCACCCATTATTTGATGATGGTCAACGAGCAGTGCTTGTGGGGTAACAGCGGAAAGAATCAGATGCTTAATGTGATTTCTGAGATGATTAAGGGAAAGTACGAAAGAATGGATCTTTCCAATGTTTTTTCTTCTACGTTTATGAGAGTTCTGGACGAGGCAAGAGGCGATGGCTCCCAGCAGATGATGCGTTTCATGCCGTTCTGAAAGGAGTTTGTTCATTAGAGAGCTTCTTGTTACAGGGGGATGTGCTGCCTTTTTTGTGCTCTATTTGTTAGTGGAGCGGCTTTTACTTGCCCAAAATGCCCGTAGCATTCCCCTGCGAATCTGTGTGACCGGTACCAGAGGGAAATCCAGCGTCACAAGACTCATAGCTGCTTCTCTAAGAGGCGCAGGATTCAGTGTTCTCGCAAAAACCACAGGAGCAAAACCTGTCCTAATCCTTCCCGACGGGAGCGAAAAAGAAATCGCACGGAGGGGAACCCCTACGATTCTTGAAGAGAAAAAAATCGTGAAAATTGGTGCAAAGCTAGGAGTCCAGGCGCTTGTTTTGGAGTTGATGAGTATCCATCCCGAATCAATTTTTGTTGAGTCTGTTCAAATGCTTAGACCCCATGTGCTTGTTATAACCAATGTTCGCCAGGACCATTTGGCACAGATGGGGACATCAAGAGAGGATATTGCTCGCTGTTTTGCTTCTTCTATACCAGAGAGATGCACTGTTTTTATTCCCCAGGAAGAATGCTTACCGGTTTTCCAGAAGACAGCAGAAAAATTGGGATCAAAGATCATTCATGTACACAGTGAGACCTTTGAAGAGTATATCCAGTCAAAGGAGAAATTTTCCTCTTTTGAATTCGAACAAAATTTCCGATTGGCGTTGGCCGTATCGAATTTCTTAGGAATTAATAAAGAAGTAGCTATGGAAGGAATGGAGAAGGCTCTTCCGGATTTCGGTAGTCTAAAGGTCTGGACCGCAGAAATAGGCACGCCGTCTTGTTCATGGTACTTTGTCAGCGGATTCGCTGCCAATGACCCGGAATCTACAAGACTTGTTCTTGCAAGGCTCAGAGAAAAGAGACTATTTGTCGGGAGAAAAATGATTGGCCTTTTAAATTTCAGAGGCGATAGGGGAGATCGAACATTACAGTGGCTGGAAGCTATGAATGAAGGAGCCTTTTCAGAATTCCACAGGTTTGTGCTTGTGGGCGAGCATGCAGCCGCCTTCAAAAAGAAGTTGAAACTAACGAATAAGACAAAATTCTATGTTCTGAAAAAGCGAGACCCGGGAGAGATCATGGCACAGCTTCGGGTAATAGAGAACAAAGAAGCTGTTTTGGTGGGAATGGGAAATATGGGTGGCATTGGGGAAAGCCTTGTCGATTATTGGGATAATATAGGAAAGCGTTATGACATATGAGACACTCTTTATAGGCCTTATTGTTGCAGTCCTCTATGTAGAGATTATGGATATCTATCCGGGCGGGATTATTGTTCCTGCTTATATAGCACTATATCTTGACCAGCCGCTGAGAGTCCTGGCAACACTTATCATCGCTCTTATGAGTCTTTACACTTATAAGTTTTTATCACGATTCTTCATCCTTTTCGGTAAGAGAAGATTTGTGATATTCGTGCTTTTTGGGGCGCTTTGGGCTCAACTCTGGTTTATTATTTCACCACATTTTTTTCCTGACGCATTAGAGCTCAGGGCAGTCGGATGGGTAATTCCTGGACTTTTAGCCAATAATTTAGAAAAACAGAAGATCATTCCGACTTTGGCTTCGCTTTTAACAGTTTCTATAATCACATATTTTTTAGTACGGATCATTTTATGGATAGGAATGTAGTTCTAACAGAAATAAGGAGCATCTGGTTTAATGTTAAAGGTTTAATGTTTAAGGCAAAAAAACTCAGAACTAAACCAGTGAGGAGTGAGGAGTAAGGAGTGAGGAGTAATAAAACTCAAAGCTAATTTCCAATAGGAATGATGGATATACCTTTTTGTCGCAAAAGAAACTTTCCCAGAGAGAGTTCTGGAAAAAATCAGGGGACAATCCTTATTCTTTTTGTTCTGAGCCTTTTGTTTTTTTTTCTTGCTAGAACTATTCCTATGAGAAAAGCAAATTCTATTACAGATGAAATGATCGAAGCCTCGAAGATTATGACAGAAGCCACAGAGAGCTTGAAAGAATGTCAAAAGGAAAAAGGCATTTCCCTTGAAAACAACAGCGATATTAACCAGACAGGTCTTATTGGATTGGAATTTTCATCGATAACCACATCCATTGGAAGTTTGGAAGCAAAAAGAACAACTACAAATCCCAATTTTGCAGGCCTTGTCGTTTTCCTATTGAAAGAAGCAGGAGTAAAAAAAGGCGATACAATTGCCGTAGGAGCTTCCGGATCTTTTCCTGGCTTAATAGTAGCTGTGCTTTCTGCTGCAAAGAGTATGGATTTAAGGCCTCTTGTGATATGTTCTCTCGGTGCTTCACAGTGGGGGGCTAATAACCTGGATTTCCACTTGTTGCACATGCAGGACTGCCTTTTGAAGAGAGAAGTGTTTGTTATTGAACCGATTGAACTTACTTTAGGTGGAGACCGGGATATAGGAGAGGATATGGATGCAGAGGGCCGGGCTCTTCTCATAAAAGATGTAAAAGAGAGCGGAATTTTGTTCCTTCATGAATCAGATTTGGCTTCCAATGTCAAGGCAAAAATGGACCTTTATGAAGAGAAAGCAGGGGAGAATGAAATAAGAGCTTTTATTAACATAGGAGGCAATTGGGCAAATATCGGGACTGATGCAGAAATATTAAAACTGAAGCCTGGCCTTGTAAGAATCAAAAAGTTCCCTCCGGCCGATAGAAGAGGCGTTTTGTATGCAATGGCTGCCAGAGATGTCCCGGTGATTCATCTGCTTTTCATAAAAGGCCTTGTGGAGCGTTATGGGCTTCCATGGGACCCTGTATCCCTTCCTAAACCTGGTGATGGGAAAATATACCAGCATGTTCGTGAAAAACAGCCAGAATTTTTTTTCTTAGCTGTCTTTTATATGCTGCTTGTCTTTCTGGTTTTATTCTTTCGAAATAAACTCAACACTAAATGTCGTAAGTCATAAGCTCAGATTAACTTAGAGATAAGGAATGACAAGGCGACAGGGAGAGGGGGGGACA
>DAOVDU010000056.1 GCA_030669305.1 Candidatus Aminicenantota bacterium | reverse complement strand
CTAAATCAGCATCGCCGCCAATGGCCGGAGGTGTAAATGTTTCCATGGCATCTACATTCATATCAGCTATTCGTTCCAGAAGCGGCATCATTCCACCACATGTATGATAAACAACTCTCTGCCCGGCTCTATGAGCCAATTCTACTAACTCTGCATCATAGGGAGCAACAAACTCATCAAAAATCTTGGGCGAGATAACTGTGGATGAAGCATCACCGCCGCCGTGCTCGACGACATCAAACTGTCCCCCTTCCATAGACTTGATATAGACTCTTTTTCTCTCCTTTAAAATCTTCAAAAAGGCATGCACCCACTGAGGATCATCAAAAGTCTGCATGATGAGATCTTCAACACCATAGAGAACCGCTGCATCCTGCCAGCATCCTGGTTGGCCGTAGACATCAAACATGGGAATAAAACCGCGAATCATTCCTCTCTCACCAAACTCATCAGCTTCCCGATTGACTTTTTCAACATCGCAAAGAGGAATTGCTGCATACTTGGCAATAATATCAATATCAGATTTTTCTTTAATCATCCGCTCCGAAACCCAGGTTGTATGTTCATCGCTCTGCAAAACCATGGAAAGGGTCTTTTCGGGTGTTATAAAGGAGAACCGGACTGTTTTGTAATCTGATCCAGGGATGTTATCCTTTTTAATCCGCCAGTTATCAGAGCAAATACGACGGGGCTCTAAAAATCCTGGCTCTCCTTGTTCCGGATCAAAATATTCGCCTCGAGAAACATCCGGCTTGTAAGCAACAACCCAATTGATGGGATCTAATCCGAAATAATCGAAAAATTCCTGATATGATATGCCATCCATGAATGTATTCAAGAAATAAGGCAAAACATGATGAGTGGTTACAGGAAGCCGGTCAGGTACTTCCCTGTTTAATGCTGCTATAAACCGCTGCTTTGAAGTCATCAATCCTTCTCTATCACAGGAACTCGCTGAACATTAGGATCAGTAAATACATCATCTTCATCAAAACTGGCAGAAGAAAATTCCGAAACAATGCCTCCTTCATCTCCCGCTTGAAACCAGTGCTTTGTGTTTGGCTCCAGGGTATATTGATCGCCAGGCCGCAACACGATTTCCTTCCAAACAGTCAGATGCTCTCTGTATTTTTCAGGGATTCGAGCTTTGGGATTTGGCGTGGGCTCTCCTTCCACATAGAGATACACTTCACCCCAACGGCACCTGAAGGTTTCCTGCTTGCCTATGTTTTTTTCTCCAATAGGGGGATGTCTGTGTTCAGGAACCATCTGGCGTGGTAAAAGAATCAATTCCTTGGCACAGTACCTTTCATTGTTTTCATAAACAACAATTTGAAGCCCAACATTCTCAATGTCATTGAGCCCACAATCAGCAACTTCCATGTTTTCTTTTTCTTGTTGACTAATGACAATATTTGCTCTTTGAAGAATCTGAAATGCCCCATCACGAAATTTAATAACTTCATCCAGTTTCATGCCCATCTCCTTATTTGATAGTTATCCAACCAACTTATTTTTTTCTCTGTATGCGCGTTTATTCTCTATTTATCGAACTGGCAACAACATTCGCCACCTTACTTCTCATAGAGACAATCAAACCTTCATCATAAGGATGAACTCTATTCGTGAGAAAGATGACAAAGGTTTCTGTATCAGGATCAATCCAAATTGAAGTGCCGGTATATCCTGTATGACCATACGAATGAGGCCCAAAAATATCACCTCTGTTTGTGGCATTAGGGGAATCCAGATCCCATCCCAACCCACGCCCGAAAAAATCAACTTTTGAATAGACAGAAGTCATCCGTTCCACGGTTAATGGGCTTAAGATCCGTGTACCTTTGAATTTTCCTTTGTTCAACATCATCTGTGCAAAAATCGCCAGGTCATCTGCTGTAGAAAAGAGACCTGCATTGCCAGAAATACCGCCCAGCAGTCGTGCCCGTGGATCATGAACAACCCCGATTAAGGGATTGTCATCGATCACCTCTGTAGGAACACACAAGCGTTGAAACTTTTCAGACGGCAAAAAAAATGTATGTTTCATTTTTAACGGTTTAAATATATTCTCTTCTGCGAATTCAGCAATAGTCTGACCGGTTACCTTTTCAACAATATAAGCCAATGTAATAAATCCCAGACAACTATAATGAAATGCCTCTCCTGGTGGATCGGATTTCTCCAGTTGAGAGATATGCTCTATCATAAATACTAGCGGACAGGGATCTCCATATTTTTGTTTGATTTCCTCAGGATCTGTTATGGGCGGCAATCCAGATGTATGCGTAAAAAGATGCCAGAGGCAGGCATCCTCTCCAGATTCTCCGTTTTCATCAATATAAGGCACAAATTCAGGGATAAAATCCTTGACTTTATCCCACAATCTAATCCGTCCCTGCTCTGCTAAAATCATGATTGAAGTCGCTGTTGCTACTGGTTTCGTGATTGAAGCAATATCGAATATCATCGAGACCTTCATCGGGCGGCGTTCAGGAATCCATTGACTGTCACCGTGCGCTTTCCGTAAAACAATTTCTCCTTTCCTGGCGACCAAAATGACAGCCCCAGGAAATTCCTTACGAGTGATTGCTTCTTTGATAATATCGTTAACTAGATTAAGGTGAGTCGACGACATCCCAACATCTTTTGGCTTAGCCTTAGGCAGAGGAAGATTTTGCTTTTGACAAGCAACTAGAGACAGGAACAAAACTCCAATGATTATTCTTTGCATTATTTTCATCATGTCTACCTCAATTATTTATTAAAGCAAACTGAACCCTCCCTGTCATTCCTTTTTTATAATATCAATTGTTTCGGTCATTGGAAATTGGGATTTATTTGAACTTTTTCCTCTCCTATTATATTATCCGCATATCATCATAAGCAGGAAAACAGCAGGAGAAAAATGATCCCCAAGGAACGAATGCAGAGAACCATGGATCTGGAAGAACCGGATCGAGTGCCCCTCATGTGTCAGATGAGTATCGGTCATATGCTCCTTCAAACAGGCTTCCCTCCTTCTGAATTTTGGTTCTCCGCCGAACTCTTTGCAGAAGGCCTCCTGAGGTTAAGAAAAATATATGATTTTGAAGGGATCCTCATCAGCCTTCACGGCCACTCTCCCCATTGGAAGAAAAATGTGGCTAGAATTCAGGCTGATGAGAAAGGAGAAATTGTTTATTGGAAAAACGGCGACAGAACAGATTTTCCTTATGATGACCTTCCGCGGCATTATCCCTTCAAGAATCTACTCCCCCCTTCTATATCTGAATTTGATCCGGAATCAATACCCGAAGAGATTGATTTTATTCCTGTCTCTCAGGGACTTGAATTTATTCTCGACCATGACAACAAGTATGATATTTTTGATATCATCTACGAAAACGCAGGAGACCAGTACTCTATTCATGGTGAGGTTACCTCTCCTTTTGATTATTTCCTCAACCTTTTTGGATTAAAAGAGGCTATGATTTACCTCATTCAGGCCCCTTCAAAATCCAAAGAGATATTGCAGCGCTTTACTGAAGGTGTGAAAAAAATAGCCGTGGAGCAGACTAAGCACAGAGTAGATGCCATAAAAATATCATCACCCTATGCTGGATCAGGATTTATTTCTCCAGCTTTTTATCGAGAATTTATTCTTCCTTATGAAGGTCAAATAGCCCGGGCAGTTCGTGAGCAAGGTGTCCATGTTTACACCCATACTTGCGGAGCCATCAACGACCGCCTGGAGATGATGGTTGAGGCAGGAATTTCTGGGTTAGAATGCCTTGACCCTCCTCCGCTGGGAAATGTTCGACTAGCCGAGGCGAAGAAACGTGTCGGATCCAGAATCTTTATCAAAGGTAATATTGACCCAGTCAATATATTGCTTTATGGAACCATTGAAACCGTCAAGAAAGATGCCAAATATAGAATTGAGAAAGGCAAACCAGGCGGCGGCTTTATTTTAAGCACTGCTTGTTCTATTGCTCCTCATACGAAAAGAGAAAACATACAAGTCCTGGCCCAGGTAACAGAAGAAGCAGGTTATTATCCATAGTTTTAAAATTGGAGCTACAACAGCCTTGACTAAAATCGATCTTTCTTAAATAATGCCTATGACCGCCAGAGCGTGGTCTGCAAGAAATCTGGTTTCCGATGCGTAAGTGGTTGATCTTCCTAGTGATTCTGGCGTCGATTTATATCTTTTCTAGGATCAACCGGAAAAAACAAGTCCGATCCCCGTTCCTCAAACGCCTCAATGAATTGTTCTCGATTATCGTTTGGGTTCTGCTCGCTGCTTACGTTATCTCTTTCCTCTACTGGATTTACACCGAGATTTTCAGATAGATCCCTTTAAAAACTCTACTTCTTTCCTCCAACTGTGATCTCAGATATCTTAAAAGAAGGGCTGTTCAAACCTCCTCTGATGTCAATATCATCAGCCACAATTTCAATATTTTTAAGTATATCAAGTGTATTTCCCCCTAGTGTAATACCATCCACTGGAAAGGCAATCTCCCCATCTTTTATCCAGAATCCAGAAGCACCACAGGAATAAGTTCCGGTTGGAATATCAGTTCCAATTCCTCTGAGACCTGTGACATAAAAACCATTTTTTATTCCAGAGATAATTTTTTCCCGGCTCACACTGCCATTTTGAACAACAACATTTAAGAAATTGGCATATGGAGGTGAACGGTAACCACCTCTCCCCGCAATTGTGTTGACCTCGACTCCAGCCTTTCGAGCAGTAATCGTATCATATATGAACATCCTCAGGACTCCCTTGTCAATAAGGATGTTTTTTCTGGTTATGTTTCCTTCTCCATCAAAAGGAACAGAGGCAATATGTCTTGGAATTGTTGGATCATCTGTTATTGTGATAAATTTTGAAGCAATGGGTTTGTCAAGATAGTCAGTTAAAAAAGTGGTTTTTTTATAAACACTGTCACCATTCATAGCAAACAAAATCCCATACCAGAATAAACCTCCTGCGTAACGGTCAAAAACAACGGGAGCTTTTTGCGTGGGAACAGGCATTGCGCCAAGTTTTTCAACTGCCCTCTTGCCTGCTTTTTTTGCGACATTCTCGATGGCATCCAAGTCTTTAAAATGTCTCTTCGAGGTGCTCCATCCTCCTGACTGCATATCACCGCCTTCTCCAGCAACGACTCCAGCTCCAAAACCAACACCAGAACTCTTGTAAGAATAGGAAATGCCCTTAGAATTTACAATAATTACTTCATTTTCAGCATCTCCAAAAAATCCTCCCTGGGACTTAGTGATCCTTTTATCATAGGTAAGGGCAATTTTTTCTACTTCTTTGGCTATATCTATTTTCTTCTCATTAGGAATTTCAGAAATGGAAGAGTCGTATAAATCCAGGTCTTGAATCTTTCCTTTCTTAAAATCCGGAAGGCCGTTCCAGGGTTTAGGGTCTGCAACAAGAGAAAGTTGAACCGTCTTTTTGGTGAACTCTTCAAGAGATTTGTCTGAAAAGTCAGAAGTATAGGAAAATCCAAGTTTTTTATCCTTAAAAACGGTTAAACCCATTCCTTTTGAGGTCGCCTGCTTGATGGTTTCCACATCTCCGTTTCTGATTGACAGCTCAAAATCTCTTCCATTTTCCAAATAAACTTCTGCCTCATCTGCGCCTAATTTTAATGCCTTTTTAACGACATTTTCAGCTAATAATTTATAATTCATTCTTATCCTCCCTTTATACCTTTGCGCCGCCAATGGTTATCTTCGAAACCTTCAAGGTGGGATTTCCATCAGAAACCGGCTTCGCTTGTCCGTCTTTACCGCATGTTCCTCCTCCCCAAATTTCTAAATCTGGTCCTACCATAACAATATTTTTCAGCGCCTCCGGGCCTTTTCCCATTAGCTGGATTCCTTTCAGCGGTTTTGTGATCTTACCATCCTCAATGAGATAACCTTCAGGAACTGAAAATACAAATCTTCCTGTCACCCAAGTGACATTTCCTCCTCCAATACGAGCCACATAAATCCCTTTCTTGACTGACTTTACTATACTTTCGGGATCATCCTCCCCTGCCATTAAATAGGTATTGGTCATTCTTGGAATAGGATAATGCTGGTAGGACTCTCTTCTTCCGTTTCCTGTCAATTTCGCCTTCATCAATCCGGCATTCAGTCTATCGTAGAGAAAATTCGAACAAATTCCTTTATCAATAAGAATATTTTTTTGAGCAGGTGTACCTTCGTCATCAACATTAATTGCACCTCTGGCTCCAGGAATTGTCCCGTCATCAGCTAAGGAAGTAATCTTTGAAGCTATCATTTTTCCCTTTTTGTCCCAGAAACAGGAAGTCTTTTTCCTGATTCCATCACTTTCCAGACTGTGTCCAATCGCCTCATGGAAAAATGTACCGCAGCGTCCTTTGGCCATAACTATTGGATACTCTCCTGCAGGAGCATCTTCTGCAGGGAGCATTGCCATTGCCATTCGGCAAGCATCCTTTGCTAATTCTTCGGCGAGTTTCAAGTCATAATGTTCATAACCCAGTGTACCTCCCTTATACGCATAGCCGCGACTTCTCTTATCTCCCTCTATTGCGCTAATACTGACAAAAAGTCTCGAAATTGTTTGTACATCCTCAACCCATGTTCCCTCTGAATTTGCAATAATAATCTTCTTATTCACATCGGAAAATCCCACATTAACCTGGTTAATCTTTTTGTCATAGGCCCGCCCGACGGAATTCGCTTTCCAAAGGAGCTTTGCTTTTTTCTTTGGTACTATGCTGTCAGGAGCAACCTTCACCAAGTAATAAGATGGAATTTTGGAAGATTTCAGCCCAACAGGCTGTCTCACTTCCTTCTCTGCAGCAATAAAACTGGCGACCTCTGCTGTTTGTTTTAGTTTGTCAAAACTTAAATCATCACAATAGGCATAGCCGGTTTTTTCGCCATGAAGAACCCGAATCCCAACCCCCATTTCTACTCCTCTTCCAGCTCCATAAATCTTATTTTCCTCCAGAGAGACTCTATTATCTACCTTGTATTCAACATAGACTTCAGCGAATTCACCTCCTTTTTGAAGAGCAATTTCAATCAATTTTTCAAGTGTCTCTTTGGATAGATCGCTTGCAGGATTAACATAAAAATCAGATGGAGGAGCAGAACAAGAACAAAGTTTCCAGATTGGCAAAGTGGCAATAATAACTCCGCCGGCAGCTCCTGTCTTCAGGAACTTTCTGCGGGTAACGGGTTTAAAATAAGTTTTCATCCTCACCTCCCAAAAATATTTTTAAGTCATATTTTTTCTTTTTATTAAGTCCTTATTATCTATCTTATTACCATAAAAAATCAAATTATGAAAGTTTTCTGTAAGCATCTCTATTTCCCTGATAAGCTCTGATACTTGGGAGCGGATTTGCTCCCTTCAGATTTTTAACGCCATTCCCTCATCGTTCTTCTCAGCGCTGTGGAACTGCGCATGTCTGTCCTTACCTGATGTGATAATTGCTTTCCCTAAAGAGCTTTCTTCCTAGTCGGGACTTCTGCTCAAACAGTCCTCGCGGCCGACTTCGTCGGCTTCCCTCGAAGAACAAATCGGGAAGGCTAAATCTTCAAGGTCGCTTCATCCGTTCCCAAGTATCTTCAATCTTCCTTCAATTATCACGAATTTGGAGATGCTTACAAGTTTTCCTTGACAAAAGATAAAAAAACTCTTATATTTACTTTGAAATACAAAGTGCTTTGTAATCTAATGAATAAAGCACCCTGTTAAAGGAGTAAAAAATGAAGGAAGAAGAAAAGCGCCAGGCTTTAGAGAATATCGAATTAATAAAAGAATTGGTTAGTCAGACAAGGAGGGAAATGAGCTATTATGGCGGAGGCTGGATTTCTATTATCTGGGGCATATTCTGCTTTGTTGGAGTCGGGGGACAGAGATTATTAAATCCTATTGGTGCGTTAAAAGGCTTATGGTGGTTAATTTTAACTATAATAGGAATCTGTGCTTCATATCTTGTTGCTAGAAGCGAAATAAAAACACAACCACAAAATAGAAGGCATAATTTTATGCGATGGTTCCTCGCTTTTTGGATACCATTAATCATTTTGGCTTATGTCCTCACTCTTTTTATCATATTTACGCCAGGTTTAACTCCCTTGTATATTCCTATCGCCATATTGCTTGTTATTTCAACAGGCTTTATAATCTTAGGTTTTTCATTTTCCAGGGAAATCCTGTTTATGGGAATTATTGGATTTATTGGGACAATAATCACAGCGATATTTTTTCTCGAATATGGAGATATCATAACAGGCACACTTTTTGGAGTGGGATTAATTATTACGGGTTTGGTTATAAATCGGAGATGGAAAGAACAATAAAAAGTTTAAAATGCAGGAACACTTAACAATTAGACTCGATAAAGTCATTCACCAAAAAGCACGGCTAGGCATAATGTCTATTTTGATGGTCATGGAAGAGACAGAGTTTAATTATTTAAAAGAGCGTTTAAAACTTTCTGATGGAAACTTAAGCACTCACTTAAGCACATTAGAGAAGGAAAAATATATCAAGATAAAGAAAAAGTTTGTCAAAAAAAAACCTAAGACATTATGCCACCTGACAGAAAAAGGAAGACAGGCTTTCTTGGAATATATGAATAATTTGGAACAAATCATCAAGAGTATGAGATAAAAAATAATTGGAGGCTAAAATGAAAAAAAACCAGACAACAAAAAGGATGGCATTATGTTTTTTCATTGGGCTAGTCTTTATAACCTTTCTTCTACTTCAAAAAGCAGAGAACGCATCCAAAAAACCCTCTATCTCAATCGACACCAAAGATAAAGAAATAACAAAATCTCCTCCTGGAGCAGATACCAATGAAGAACTCAGCCAAAAGATAGCTGAAGCAAAATCGAATCTCCGGAAAGGTCTGGATACCTGGAACGCAGAACTCATAAAAAAAGCCAAAGATTTATTTCTTAACCTTTTCATGAAAAGCAAGGGCAAAAATGTTTATCTCCCTTACTACATTGCTTTGTGCGATTATAGACTAGCCACCTATTATATTGCCTCAAACAACACAGGAGAAACTGAAAGATATTATACGGAAGGCCAGAAATATTTAGAGAAAGCCATGGAGGATGACCCATCTTTTGGAGAATCCTATGCTCTTTATGCCACTCTGTTAGGATATGAGATTGCTCTTCATCAAGAAAAGGCCATGGTACTTGGCTTTAAAAGCTTTGAATATTTCGCAAAAGCCCTTCAAAAAGAGCCAAACAATCCAAGAATAAATCTTCTGAAAGGGACATCTGATTTATACACGCCTGAAATTTACGGAGGAGGACCAGACAATGCCATCGGCTACTTCAATAAATCTATAAATCTCTTTGAAAAAGAGAACATAAAAGATCCAATAAAGCCATCCTGGGGCAAGGAGGAAGCCTATACATTTCTTGGTATAGCCTATAAGCAAAAAAAAGAATATGACAAAGCCAGAGAATATTTAAAAAAAGCCCTTGAAATCAATCCTAATTTTGGCCTAGCAGCAAGAGAATTAGAGGAAATCGAGAAAAAATAGAAGAAAAATGAGAGAAAAAAGATTTTTGATTTTATTTTTCTTTCTCATATTTGCCTTTAATTTGAATGCTCAAAAAGCCTCCTTCGTTGAAGGGAAAATCATCGATAAACAAACAAAGGATCCTCTTCCTGCATACATCACTGTGCAAGGGACAGAGATAGGATGTACTGCCGACTATGAAGGATATTTCAGGCTGAATTTAAAATCTATGGAAACAAGAGAACAAAAGATAAGGCTTCTTGTATGGCTAATTGGCTACAAAAAGAAAGAGGTCGATGTAAAGATGGGAAGATATTTGACTATTGAGCTTGAACTCAAGCCTCTACCCCCGCAAGAAATCGTGGTCACAGCAGACAGCATGGTATCAGATGAAAAATCCCAAAAAACAGTCACCATGAACAAGATGGATGTCTATACTCTTCCTGGCACAGCAGCCGATCCTTTGTATGCTTCCCAGATATTGCCAGGAGTAAACTCCATGCCTGACGCATCTAGCATGCTCATTCGGGGAGGAGCACCTGAGGAAGTGGCCTATTTTTTCGACGGGATAGAAGTTGAACACCCCTTCCTGAGCGAATCCCTGCATGAGAGTTATTTCAGTATATTCGACAATCAGATCATTAAAAACTTCAGCGTTTCCACCAGCGGGTTTCATTCAAAATTCGGGGATGCGCTTTCCGGAGTCATGAATATCACAGCAAAAGACAACATATTTCAAGGAGAAGGAGGCCTCGGATTCTCTATATTAGGATTAAACAGTTACATAGGACTACCACTCAAAAATCTCGGCAGCTTTGTTGGAAGTTACAACATAGGTAATTCCTATTTGATGACTAAGATCAACAACAGAGAGGAAAGTAAATTCAAAACACAAAATGCCTTCGGAAAGATAAACCTCAAAATAAATAACTTTAACAGTATTCGATTACTAGGGCTTTTGGATGATTATGAATTTTCCCATGAGGAAGGGTTTAGTACAGATTCAAAAAACAACATAGCAGGATTCTCACTGACATCTGTACTTGCCAGGAATCTTGTGACAAAGTTTACTCTCTCCAATGTCAATTACCGTGCTTCCTATGAGCTTGAGAACATATTCCAAAAGAACATAAAGGACAATGTCCTGCAGGCAAGATTTGACACTTCGCTCGACCTTGAGAGCCATTACATTGAATTTGGAGCAGACTTCCAAAAAAGAAAAATCCATGTCTCGATCACTTATAACAACTCAGAGAATTATGAAACTCAAGGCACAAGGCTTGGATTATATTTCAATGATAAGTTCAGAGCCTTGGATAACTTCTACATCAACTTAGGAGGAAGGGTTTATTCTCTTAATCTCGATTATAGCAGGCTAAATTTTGACCCAAGAGCTTCCTTAGCCTATCTGATTACACAAAACGACATATTGAGATTTTCAGTCGGCATGTATCATCAATTTGGCGATTATTTTAAGATAAAAGAAAACAATTCTTTAAAGCCAACACATGCCTATCACTATTCTTTAAGCTACGATAGAATCGTCAAAGATACAGAAATAAGGGCTACTATATACAATAAAGAATACAGAAATCTTTTCCTCAATCATGATGAAGGCATTATCAATAATGATGGACACGGTTATGCCAGAGGAGCAGAGTTTTTTATAAAGAAAAAGAAAAAAAAGTATGATGCTATTTTTGTCTATAATTTTCTCCGCTCGAAAAGAAAAGAGAATCATGTTCAATCTCTGGCCAGATCCCCTTACGAAATAGATCATTCCCTGACTGGCATATTTAAATTAAAATTCGAAAATGCTTCCATAGGCATAAGATATTCCTATGCCTCAGGATTACCTTTTACTCCCCTTCTGGACAGAGAATGGGATGCAGACGGCCAGGTGTATCTACCTTTATGGGGAGAGCCTTACAGCAAAAGATATCCTTCTTATCAGAGAATGGATATAAACGGGAGTAAAACTTTCAATTTTCAGAACAGATTGATCGTTCTCTATTTTGGTATAACCAATATTCTAAACAATAAAAACATATTACAATATGAATACAGCGATGATTACTCCATCAGAAAAAATAGATATTCCATCTTCGGACGATCTGTATTCATTGGAATCTACATTCCGTTTTTTTAGGATAAAAACTTTAATCATTCTTCTTGATGGAAAAAACCTTTCTTACAATTATTGCAGAGCCAAACTCCAATTCTAGGTTCAGGAATTATTTTTAAGGTTGATGCTTTATTCTCAATAAAGCCTGTACAGACTATTTTATCCGAATCACAATACGGGCATTTCTTTTTTTTGGATTTTAACATTTCATCTTTCTCCATCTTTCATAACCTCCATCAAGATCGAAACCCTCCTTCCCACTTTCCACAAAAAATTTAAGTTGCTAAGCTCTGATAGTCAATAGAATCAGGCCAAATGTCACTTTTTGTCGCACTTTGTCACATTATGTCACATTGTTTCATCATTATTGTGGCTTATCCGGCTGAATTTGAGCGAAATTCCAAATAGATTTATTTGACAAAAAATTTTTTTTATATTAATAATAATAAAGCTGTTAAAGGAGTTTCAGTGAAAAATAAAGATGTTTTAGACTCCTGGAAAGAAATTTCTCAATACCTGGATCGCAACAGAAGAACATGCCAAAGATGGGAACAAAACCTAAGATTACCGGTACATCGTTTTGACACTGACTCTTCGCATTCAAAAGTATTTGCTTATAAACCAGAAATCGAAGAATGGCTCAAAGAACAAACAAACTGTAAAGAAATTCAAAAGAAATCTCTCTTTGAAAACAGATGGGCAGTTACTGGGTTTGTATTTGTCTCAGCTTTAATTTTGATAATATTCGCCTATTCATTTTTTATAAACGGAACATCGACCTCACATGTAGCTGAAAACCCGGCGATTGCTGTTTTTCCTTTTGAAAATAATTCATCAGAATACGATGAATATTTCTCTGTTGGCGTATCGAATGAAATAATCAGTAACATCTCAAGAGTAAGTAAAATCAAAGTCATTCCTGTAT
>DAOVDU010000085.1 GCA_030669305.1 Candidatus Aminicenantota bacterium | reverse complement strand
AAAGGAGCGAGGCCGCTGAATTCCAGCAGTTCTTTTTTTCTTTCAAAAAAGGGGACGGTTCTATTTTTTCTAGAAAAAATAGAACCGTCCCCTTTTTTGAAAGAAAAAAAGAACTGCTGGAATTCAGCGGCCTCGCTCCTTTTGAAGGCCGGTTGGCCAGAAATCTTTCAGGAGGCATGCAGAAAAAACTCGCCCTGGCCTGCAACCTTTTTCACACTCCTGAAATCCTCCTTCTAGACGAACCCACAACAGGTGTAGACCCGGTCTCAAGAAGAGAATTATGGAATCTTCTCTTCCAGTTAAACAAACAGGAAGTTACCCTGATAATTACAACGCCTTACATGGATGAAGCCCAAAGATGCCACCGGGTTGGATTGATGTATGAAGGTAAAATACTGAGTTTCCAATCCCCACAAAGCCTTATACAGGGAATGAAAGACGAGATAATAGAACTTGTGACTGACGACAAGCAAACAAAAAAACTCTTGGGAAATTTACCTGATTTAAAGACCGTCTATCCTTACGGCGGAGCTCTTCATTTAACCTTTGAGCAGGGAAAAGGAGGAGAAGAAAAAACAAAGGAGTTTTTAGAGAAGCACAGCCTCAGCGCCAGAAGCATAAAGATAATTTCACCCTCTTTCGAAGATGTGTTTCTCAATCTAATAAATAAAATGAATAGTGACACAGTGACGTAATGACAGCATTCGTGATACGCAAGATGGTTTAAGGCTTAAGGTTTAATGCAATATTTGTAAGCCGTAAGACGTGAGATAAAATAATGGTTTAAGGTTGAAGGTTTAAAGAGGGATTATGGATTAGGAGGTAGGGATTAGCAGTATAACAGTGTTTACCATTAACCATTCCTGTACTGACATACTGTTATACTGACATACTGACATGAAGAATGAAAAGGAGAAACGGAGAAGAAGGGACAAGGAGAGGGGGAGACAGGGCGGAACGGCTCACGGCTTACGATATTTAGTTTTGAGTTAAGCGGAATAGACGAGCCTATGAATAGTATTGAAGTAGAAAACTTAACAAAAAGATTTGGTCGATTCACTGCGGTTGATGGCACATCCTTCAGCGTAAAAAAGGGAGAAATCTTCGGATTTCTCGGACCGAATGGGGCTGGAAAATCCACTACAATCAGGATGCTGTGCGGCATTCTCAGGCCAACATCAGGAACTGCTGTGGTCGGAGGTTACAGAATAGATGCCCAACCAGAAAAAATTAAAAAGATCATTGGCTACGTGTCCCAGAAATTCACCCTTTACCAGGATCTCACCGTAGAAGAAAACATCGATTTCTATGGGGGAATCCATGGGCTTTCTCCCTCGATAAAGAACGAGAGGAAAAAATGGGTCATGAAAATGGCAGGCCTAAAGGGAAGGGAAAATTCCCTGACGAAAAAACTTTCAGGAGGCTGGAAACAACGCCTATCCCTTGGATGTGCGATTCTTCATCAACCGGATATCCTGTTCCTGGATGAGCCGACCGCAAGTGTCGACCCAGTCTCCCGCAGAGATTTCTGGGATCTGATATACAACCTATCAGAAGAAGGGACAACGGTTTTTGTGACTTCTCACTACATGGATGAAGTCGAGCGCTGCCACAGGATAGCTATCATCTTTTCCGGAAAAATAATCGCACTCGGCTCGCCAAGAGCGCTAAAATCTGAATTCACCAAGAAAGTAGATTCAACTTTAGAAGATGTTTTCATTTCCGCTATCGAAAGAGAAAGAAAAAATGAGAAATAGAATTATCCCTCTGATCAGGAAAGAAACGCTCCACATAATAAGAGACCCTCGAAGTCTGTATCTAGCCTTAGGGCTACCAATAGTGCTTCTGATCCTCTTTGGTTATGCCATAACTTTCGATGTAAAGAACATACCTACTGCCGTAGTGGACCAAGATAACTCAGTCCTCAGCCGGGATTTGATTTCCAGGATAGCATCGAGCAATTACTTTGACCTCCTCTATCTTTTAAACACGCATTCAGGAACAGACAGGCTTCTGGATGAGGGAAGAGTTAAAATAATACTCAGCATTCCCTCCTTTTTTTCTCGAGATATATCCAGAAAGCAAGACACTCCAGTACAGGTTTTGGTTGATGGAAGTGACAATAACACAGCTCAAATTGCAATCAGCTATGTTTCAGGAATCCTCCAGCTATTCTCATCAAACATAATAATGGAAAAACTGAATAAAGATGGACCAATGCCTATAGAGGGCATCCCTCCCATAAATGTAGAGCCCAGGTTGTGGTACAATCCTGACCTCAAAAGCACGAATTTCATTATTCCCGGGTTGATTGCTGTCGTGATGATGGTTATTGCCGCCATGATGACTTCTTTAACTATCGCAAGAGAGTGGGAAATCGGAACCATGGAGCAGCTCATTGCAACCCCGGCCAGACCCCATGAAATCATCATCGGGAAGCTCACACCATACTATTTCCTGGGTTTACTCCAAACATCATTTGTCATTCTCATAGGAACCTTTTTATTCAAGGTGCCTCTGAGAGGAAACATATTATTTCTTTTTTGCGTTTCGAGCTTATTTCTTGCCTGCGGCCTTGGCATAGGACTCTTCATCTCGACTGTGACAAAATCCCAACAGCTAGCTTTTATGATGTCTGTAATTTTCACCCTCCTTCCTTCTTTCCTTCTGTCAGGCTTTATTTTCCCTGTTTCCAGCATGCCGCAAATCGTCAGATTTTTTACTTATCTTGTTCCGGCAAAATACTTTCTGGTTGTTCTAAGAGGAATTTTTCTTAAGGGAATCGGTTTGAACATTCTCTGGCCAGAGGTCGTCTCTCTCTTCCTATTTGCCTCACTCATCATTCTTGCCTGCGCCAAGAGAATGAAATTGAATCTGGAATAAAAATGTTTAGAATTATTCGTCATATTGTCCGAAAAGAATTCATTCAGACTTTCCGCGATAAAAGGATGCTCATAATTCTCTTTGTTGCGCCTGTAATCCAGCTCATCCTCTTCGGCTATGCAGCCACAACAGACATAAAACACATCTCTCTCGGTATCCTGGACTACGATCAAAGCCAGGAAAGCCGAGCCCTAATCTCTTCTTTCCATCAATCTGATTCTTTCACCTTGAAGTTTCATCTAAAAAACCCCAAAGAAATTGAAGAGCTGGTTCAAAAAGGAAAGATTCAGGCGGCTGTTGTTTTTCCTGGAGAATACGGGAAAAATCTCAAAAAAGGAGCAAGAACTCCTCTGCAGGTCATTCTTGACGGAACGGATTCCAATTCCGCTACCATCATTATGAGCTATATATCACAACTCATTGTAAAACATTCAAAAAACTACATGGCTGACCTGAAGGGGAAAAAACCTGCTGGGATTATTATACCTCAACCGAGAGTCTGGTATAATCCGGAATTAAAAAGCTCTCTTTATATGGTCCCGGGAGTCATCTGCCTTATCCTTCTTCTCACAACGCTTATCCTCACTTCCATGGCTATAACTAAAGAAAGAGAAATGGGGACTCTTGAGCAGATTATAGTATCTCCCATAAAGCCAATAGAATTGATCATCGGGAAAACAGCCCCTTTTGTGCTGATCGGGCTTTGCGATATTGCCTTAATCATTTCAGCAGGCAAATTGATTTTTGACCTCCCGATAAGAGGAAGCCTTTTTTTCCTTTTTTGTGTTTCGCTTCTTTTTATACTCACAACTCTGGGAACGGGCCTTTTCATCTCAACGGTATCTCGCACTCAGCAGCAGGCAATGATGACTGCATTCTTTTTCATCATACCAGCCATGCTTCTTTCCGGCATATTCTCTCCGATAGAAACCATGCCCAGAATCATCCAGTACATAACACTCTTAAATCCTCTGAGATACTTTAGCAAGGCAGTAAGAGGAATCCTGCTTAAAGGAAACGATATTTCTATTCTCTGGCCCCAGGTTCTCGCACTATTTTTCTTTGGAATAACAGCAATAGTCCTCAGCTCTCTTCGATTTAGAAAATATTTGGAATAACGACTTGCGACTTACGTTAATGGGGACTACTGATATACTGTCATACTGATATACTGTGAATGGTAAATGGTAAATAGTTAATAGCTTTCTTGCATTAAACCTTAAACTTTAAACCTTAAACCCGTTCCGGCTTGCGGCTTACGATTTAAAAAGCTGTGTAGTTTCTTCCTTAATCAGAATTACGAAGGAATAAATTCCCAGAGCTGTGCCCAGAGGAAAATTTAATAGACTGAAGAATGAAACAATTAGAGTTAAAATCCTTCCCCATTCTTTCTTTTTTAGCAGTCCTATTCCCGCGATGATTTTTGGTATGGAAAGAATCCATATAAACAATCCCACACCCAGACCTATGGTTCTTAAAATGATAGGGGCTTCAACACCCATATCAGGAATAAAAGATATTCCAAATAAAATTCCAAAAACCATAAAGCCCCCAAAGAAGCTCATAGCCCCTAATGCTATCCATAAAATTGCAATGATGTTAACATGTTTTTCCATTTTCTCCTCCTTCTTTGTTTTCTTATCCAAACAGAAAAATAAAAATACGATAAAAAGCCACAGAAAAGAGGCCGGCAGCAGGAAGAGAAATAACCCAGGCTGAGAAAATCTTCTTTAACACTCCCAGGTTAATTGCAGAAATTCCCCGAGCTAGACCTACTCCTATGATATTACCTATTGCAACATGTGTGGTTGAGACCGGCATACCGAGACGGGAGCAGATAAGCACTGTTGTAGCTGTCCCGAATTCAGCAGAAAAGCCCCGGGTGGGAGTTATTGCTGTGATTTTTTTCCCGACTGTTTCCATAACTCGATATCCCCACATATAGACCCCAAAAGCAATGCCGCCACCGCCCATAAGCAGTATCCAGAAAGGGACAAAGACTTTCATCTCAACTTGATGGGTATGAAGAATAGCAAAGATGGCCGCAACAGGACCAATAGCATTGGCCACATCATTAGCTCCGTGCGAAAAGGCCTGAAAGCTGGCCGAGAGAATCTGAAGCGGATTTGCCATTTTTTCAACCTGGTAATATGGATCTGTATCTTTTTCTTTGTACCTCCGAATAAGAAGATGCCCGGCAAAAAAAAATGCCGCCCCAACTAACAAGGATATAAGAAAGGCCTCTAAAGGTGGAATGTTAAGGTGATAATTCTTCAATCCCTTAAAGATTATGGCCAGGGACAGAATAAAACCAACGCTTCCTGAAAAAAATGGACCTATCTTCCTCGTTTTTTCAATTGGCTCTGGGGAACTCAGGATAAATTTCTTGATGATTGAAAAAATACTAAAAGAAATGACTCCTCCAAAAACAGGAGAAAAAATCCAGCTCAGGACAACAAAAAGCACTACATTCCAATGGATGCCGGCAAATCCAACACTCACCAGTCCAAATCCCAGCACTCCCCCAATGATGGAATGTGTTGTGGAAACCGGAAGCTTAAAGTATGTGGCTATATTGACCCAGAGGGCTGATCCTAAAACAGAAGCCAGCATCCCATACATGAACAGATTCGGGGTATCACTGAACTGCAAAGGATCGACAAGCCCTTTGCGGATGGTATTGACAACATAAGTGCCGACCAAAACAGCCCCAAGAATATTACAAATCGCAGCCACAAATAAGGCCTTTTTTATAGTCAAAGCGCCTGATGCAACAGAAGTAGCCATGGAGTTAGCAACATCATTGGCTCCGATGTTAATAGCGCTGTATAAACCTACAAGAACCGCAACAAAAAGAATGACAAGGCTAACATCCATAGAAATTTACCTTACTCATCTGAAAACTCATAATTTCTCCGAAAAAAGAAAACCCAATCTTGCTTTAATTTAGCTTTCGTGCAGCATTGTTCTCAACATATCTCCAGCATTCTCGGCATGGTTCGCTAAACTTCCAAGCTCTCCGAAAATATGCATCCACATCATTACAGCAACAGGGTCCAATTTCTTTTCGATAGAGAACATCTTTTTTGCTGCCTTCATCTGAGCCTTATCCGCCTCCCATTCTCTTACTTTAAGTTCCTCAATAAGATCCATAACTTTATGCGCCTCAACACCGCCAAATGAAGTCTCAGCCAGAATTTTAATTTCACTCGATACAGTCATAGCCATCTCATACGTTTCAAGAACCTTATTCACAAAATCCTTTAATTCTTCCTTAAAATCCTCTGGGACTGTCATTTTTCTTAAAGTGATCAACACAGCCAAGTCTTCTGCAGAATCAGCGATGTTATCCTGCTCTTTTAGAAACCTCAGAATATCGCCTCTTGCAACAGGTAAAAATATGCTCTTGGGCAAGCCTGTCCTGATCTCTTTCTTCACCAAATCAGCCTCATGCTCTGCTTTAAATATTTTTTTAGCATACTCTTCGACCTTCTTATCATCCCCGACAAGGAAAGCATCTATTAGAGGCTTGACCAAATCCACACATTCCTTCACCTTGCACATATGCTGGTAAAGAGGTTCAAACGGAGATTTTCCGAATAATTTGCTTATGATACTCATTTTCTTACCTCTTATCTTTTTCGCCAGATGGAATGGAAATCCAGTTAGGCTTAATTTTAATTAAGGAAATGAGGGAAATCAATCTATTTCCTTTTTTCCTTTCCTCAACATCTTTTTTATCTTTAATTCCATATCTTTATGATGGGTTCCTTTCCAGAAAACACGGCCGCATCGCGGACAAATGGCAAAGGAGTCGGCCTGTTCATATACAAAGGGAGTAACCAGGTTTTTTGCCCGACTCTTTGGCAAATTTTTTAACCCGGCATTACATTCTATACATCGGGAATAGGGCCTGACATCTCCCCATAGATTGAATTCATTCAATACCTGTCCCACCTGGTCAGGCCAGTCTTCGCTCTCGATGAAAAGATTCCTGATATCTCGACATTTTTCAATCAAGCCATTGTCCCTGGTCAAAAGGATTCTTTGCTCTTTCTGAGCCAGGACTAGGAGTTCGCTGTCTTCGATTTTGCTGAAGAAAAGGGCATCAAACCCAAGAATTTTTAGCCATTTTGCTAACTTCCCGAGCATGCAGTCAACAATGAATTTCATTAATAATTTCTATCCTGAATACTGACTTCTGAATTCTGGTTTTTTAATAACTACAGCCCGAGAAACTGCACACTCAAACCAGAAATAAATATCATAGCTCCGGCTATAGCATGAACATATCTTTCCAATCGGCCTAAACGCAGAAAATTCACTCCCAAGGAAGATATGGCAATAATGGTGAGCATGGTCAGGATCGTCGTCAATCCAAAAACCAGAGAAACCAGAATAACTCCGCTAATGTTGTGTTTGGCAGCAGGATACATAACCAAAGGAATCAAAGGCTCGCATGGTCCAAAAACAAATATTGTAAAAAGGATCCAGGGCGTAAGACTGGCCCGCTTCTCCTCATCATGCACATGGGAATGTTCTGCCTCATGGGTGTGAAGATGTTCATGTTTCACACCATCTGAATGGATATGAATATGTTTATGGGGCTTGTTCTTAACAGCTCTATGAAGACCCCAGATAAAGTAGGCAAAGCCAAACCCGATGAGAAGCCAGGCAGCTGCGCCGCCTCGAAACGACTCTACTGTCTCCAGCCGTAAAACAGCAACCCCCAGGGCAATCCCGACAAAGCCAAGCACCACAGAGCTCAGCACATGCCCCAGCCCGCAGAAGAAAGAGATGAGCAGGGTCTTGGGAAGCGACCAGTTTCTTGCCCGGCTTATCACGATAAAAGGAAGGTAGTGGTCAGGTCCGAGCACAGTATGCACAAAGCCAATTGTTGCTGCTGTTCCTGCTATAACTAAAATTCCGCTTGTCAACATTTCTTCTCCTTAGTCATAATGGTGGACGGTAGGGGACTTGAACCCCCGACCTCAGCGTTGCGAACGCTGCGCTCTCCCAACTGAGCTAACCGCCCACTGTCAAATAAGCTATCAAGGATGGACCTAAAGAATTTACCATTTTTAGGGGCTTTTTTCTACACTCTTATCTATTTTATCTAAAGGAAAAGCCTATTCTTACTTCCTGATGAAGATTCAAATGGAAAAATTTGAAATATATTTCTTTTGAAAGTCAATCAGAGGCTGATAATCCAAATTGTCGGCTTTTTGAAGAGCTTTGATATAAGTTTTTCT
>DAOVDU010000010.1 GCA_030669305.1 Candidatus Aminicenantota bacterium | reverse complement strand
TGGGCACAGAAAACTGTATATCGTATGTAGTATGTAAAATATCGTAATTCTATTAACAGACCAACAGATGAACTGACTAACAGACTAACAATTTACTGAATGTTGTATTTCTTGACTTTTGCCAGGAGGGTCTTGCGGTCGATACCCAATATTTTTGCCGTTTTGCTTTTATTCCCGAATTGAGCCTGAAGGACAGTTTTGATATATTCTTTTTCTATCTCATCCAGGGTTTTATACCTTCCGTCTGTCGGATCCAATAAAGATGAACCAGACCTGATTCCATGATACACTAAATCCTCGAGTTCGATTTCATCGCTTTTAGAAAGGACAACGGCTCTTTCTATTGTATTCTCCAATTCCCTGATGTTCCCTGGCCAATCGTATTTCATTAAAGCTTTTTTAATATTCTGAGAAACTTTGTTGATCTTTTTATTCGATCTTTTGTTGTACTTGTGTAAAAAGTGATCAACAAGAAGCGGAATATCTTCTTTTCTCTCCTTTAAAAGAGGGAGATGAATAGGGACAACACTCAGACGATAGAAGAGGTCTTCCCTGAATTTCCCTTTCCTTACCAAATCTGCCAAATTTTCGTTTGTGGCTGCCAAAATGCGAACATCAACTTTGATAGGCTTTGTGCTTCCAACTCGTGTAATTTCTCGTTCCTGAATAACTCTTAATAGATTAGCCTGGATATTAAGGCTGATGTTGCTGATTTCATCTAAAAAGATCGTCCCTCCGTTGGCGACTTCGAATCGTCCATGTTTTGTTTCAAAAGCTCCTGTGAACGACCCCTTAACATGACCGAAGAGCTCGCTTTCGAAGAGGGTTTCCACCAGGGCTCCACAATCTACGACAACAAAGGGTGCGTATTTTCTGAGGCTGTGATTGTGAATTTCTCTTGCAATAAGTTCTTTCCCTGTGCCGCTCTCTCCAGTGATAAGAACTGTGCTTTCTGTAGGACTGACACGTGTTACGATATCCAAAACTTTTTCCATAACTTTGCTTTTGCCAACAACCATGTTAAATTCAATCTTCTTTTCTAATTCTGTGCGGAGATAGATGTTTTCAAAAAAGATTTTTCTACTTTCTAAAGCTTTCTTAGTGATAATGCGCAGTTCTTCTGGGTTAAAAGGTTTTGCCAGGTAATCAAATGCCCCCCGTTTTATAGATTCAACTGCAGAGTCGATAGAAGCGAATCCAGTTATAATGATAACAGGCGTTTCAGGACTTTCTTCTTTTATTACGCTTAAAACCTCCATCCCATCAAGACCGGGCAATTTTAGATCAAGAAGCACAATGTGGAAGAATTCTTTCTTAAAGAGCTCTAAACCTTTCTCTCCATCTTTAGCCCCTTTGACAATGTGGCCTTCTCTTTTGAGGACTTGACTGCAGGAATCCAGGATGGTCTCATCGTCATCGATTATTAAAATATTGGCTGTTTCAGTCATGTTTGATTTCTTTCGTTACAGGGAGTTTAACAGTGAAGGTAGAACCCTTCCCAACCTGGCTAGCTACTTCTATTGTTCCTTGATGCTTTTGAATAATGCTGTAGCTTATGGCAAGTCCTAAGCCAGTTCCTTTGCCGACTTCTTTTGTGCTGAAAAAAGGCTCAAAGAGCCTTTTCTTGTCTTCTTCCTTTATACCTTGGCCTGTATCTGTAAATTTAATACTGATATTCTTACTATCCTTATCCAGAGACGTAAATAGGATGAGAGACCCATTTCCGTCCATAGATTCTGCGGCATTGAGGATGATATTCATAAAAACCTGTTGAAGTTGCCCGCTGTCGGCTACTATTTTGGATAAGTCAGATGAATATCTTTTTTCAACTCTGATGTTCTGAAATAGGGCCTGGCCTTCCATGATGGAAAGGGATTTGTCCACGAGCTTGTTGATATCTATCAAAGACATTTCAAGATCTTTGGGACGTGCAAATTCAAGAAGCCCCTTGACGATATCCTTGCACCGGGAAGTCTCTTTGACTATCTTTTTTAAGTTTTCATAATGCGGACTACTTTTATCTGTATCTTCAAGCAATAGATGGCTGTAGATGAGGACCCCTCCTAATGGATTGTTTATTTCATGCGCTATACCTGCGGATAGTTTTCCAAGAGATGCAAGTTTTTCGGATTGAAAGAGATGGGCTTGCATTTTAGTCAGTTCTTTTGTTCGTTCTTCGACTTTTTTCTCTAGAGTTTTTCCCCATTCGATAAGTTTTTGATTGGCCGATTTTAGGTCTTCTGTCATTTGGTTGAAGGATTCAGCCAGGTAGCCAATTTCATCTTTGGAGTTTACTTCAACTTTATGGGACAAATCTCCTTTAGCAATTTCTTGAGTAGCTACGACCATCTTTTGCAGCGGGTTGATGATTCTTGTTGTGGAAAAATACAGAATAACCAACAGCAGAACAACACAGAGAGAAGCCATTACGGTAAAAGTCAGCATGACTTGCATAGTTGTATCAATGTAGGGCTTTTCAAGCATCCCAACGTAGAGGATGCCGATAATTTTGTTATCGATATTTTTTATAGGCTCATAGGCTGTAATGTACCAGTCGTTAACAACAAAGGCTCTGTGAATCCAGGCTTTGCCTTCCTTTAGCACAGCAGTATTGACTTCCTTAGAAACTCTTGTGCCGATGGCTCTGGTTCCTGTTTTATTTTTAACATTGGTCGAGATCCGTAAATCATGCTGAAAAATCGTCGCCGTCCCAACTTCTCGACCCTTATACTTTTCTTCTTTGTATACAATTTCCTTCACGCGGTCGACAATCTCATAGTTTCGGTTGAGCAATATTCCTCCATAAAGTACACCTAGGAGGGTGTTGTTTTCGTCGATAATCGGATAAGCCGATTTTAGCATCATACCGCTTGTCTCTTTATTTTCAGGACGCGCAGCAGCCTTGGGGGTTGGGATAAATTCTATATAGGCTTGTTCAGCCAGATCTTGTCCTTCTTTAAGGAGTTCTTCTTGAGAGATAATCTGAGGATAAGCTAAAATATCTCCTTTAAGGGACCTTTTGACTATTTCATCCTGAGATTGATTATCTCGCATTATTTCAGGGTTTCTAGTTCTCACCAACACTTTTCCTTTGTGATCGGTAAGTGTTAAGATATCTAATCCATATTCTTTTCTTACGCGGCTAAGATATTTAAGAAGAATGTCTTGTTTGCCTTTTCTTAAGGCTTCCTGAACGCTTTCTCTGGTGGCAGTTAAACTAACGATGTCTTTTATATCGTTAAGCTTTTCGTAGAATACCATCCAGGCAGAAGCAAGATCATGGTTGACCTTCACCTGGGCTTGAGAGATAAGAGTGTTTTTAATCAACCTGAAGCCAAGACTCAGAGAGATTAAACCTCCGATGATAATAATTATGAGAAAACTGAGTATAATCTTCGTCCGTAAAGAGAAATGAGGAAAATTCATTTTTATTTGTTGAAGAATGCTTCTTTTAAAATTGATTATACTCTAAAATTAGCAAGACATGCAACAAAAGTGAGACAAAAGTTTAGTCCGTTTACGACTTGCCAATATTAGTTTGGGATTTTAATTTAAGTCGCGGGCAATCAGCAATAAATGTAATTTTGGAGCTAAAGGGCTTATCCCCACAAATGGAAGAGGAGCCCTTAAAATAAACTGATTAACCGACCAACCGACTAACCGACCAACCGAGTTTATTTCTTTAGCTGTTTGACAAGTTCTCTATCTTTGTCGTAGATTTTTATCACTAGAGGCATGTCTCCTGGAAGGGCATGGGTTCCACAGGCATGACATGGGTCATAGGCCCTGAAGGCCATCTCTGTCATATTCAAGAGCCCTTCTGTAACTTTTCCGCCTTTGATCAAAGCCTTGGCTGCTTTTTCGATAGACATGTTGATAGCAGCAGCATTATTTACTGTGGCTACGATGAGGTTGGCTTCAGTTATGATTCCTTTTTCATCGGTTTTATAGTGGTGGAAGAGAGTACCTCTGGGTGCTTCTACTACACCTACGCCTTCTGTTGGAGTTTCTGTGGGGATGTTCCGGATGTTGGGATCTAATATATCTTTGTTTTCAAGAAGTTGAACCATTGACTCACTGGCTTGCAGAGCTTCGATCAATCGGGCCCAGTGGAAGGCCAATGTATGATGTGATGGCTTTTCGCCGAGAACTTCATACATCTTTTCGTAATGTTCTTGAGCCAGAGGAGTGGCCATTCCATCGGAAGCGTTGAGCCGAGCCAGAGGAGCGACCCTGTATACGCCGCTGTCTTTTCCTTCAACAAACCCTTTCCAGCCAATATTTTTCAGGAATGGGAATTTAACATAAGTCCAGGGTTCTACATGTTCAGAGATATGATCGAGATAATCTCGAGCTTTGAATTTTGCGAACTCTTTTCCTTCAGGTTCTACAACGCGAATATCTCCGTCATAGAAATTTACCTTGTTTTTTTCGTCAACCAGGCCCATGTAGTAGGTTTTGATTTGATAAGCGTCTCCGACAACAATATCCACATACTCTTTGTTTTTAAGGACGATGTCATCAAAGATTTGAAGGGCAAACTGTGAAAATTCTACTATGAACTTTGCTGAGTCTAAGAATTGTACTCTATGCTCCTCGTCCAATGCTTTTGAGACGCCGCCAGGAAGTCCGCAGACAGGGTGAATTATTTTTCCGCCCAAATAATTGATAATTTCTCGGGCTTCTCTCCTTGCACGGATGACTTTGCCTCCTATCTCCAGGCCTACTTTTCCAATAACACCCAGTATGTTTCTGTCACCAGCAGGGGCTTGAGGTCCGACGACAAAGTCTGGACCTCCCAGGAAGAAAAAATGAAGGGTATGATCTTCAAACTGGAAAGCGTTGTAGATGAGTTCTCTGATCATCCGGCCTGTGGGAGTTGGCTCAACGTGGAAAAGGTCATCTAAAGTTTTAGTCGAAGCCATGTGATGGGCAGTAGGGCAGACTCCGCAGATACGGGGGGTTATTCTTGGCATTTCCTCTGCAGGTCTTCCTACGGCAAACTGCTCAAATCCCCGTAATTCAGGTATCTGCAGAAAAGCTCTTTCCACATCCCCTTTGTCATCCAGAAAGATTTCAATCTTGCCATGTCCTTCCAAGCGAGTTATGGGATCTATAGTTATTCTTTTATTATTAGTCATTTTATATCCTCCATTCTTCTTCTTCTAAAGATTGAGGAAGGCAGACTGAAACGATAAAATGTTCCAGCTGGGTCAACAATAGTATCCACAATCTTTTCTATCTCTTTTTCATCATCAGTATCTAGAATCGACGCAAGGGATGAAAGGAACTTTGCCCCCTGGTCAATGACCTGGTCTGTTGGTCCGAAGCAGCCCCTGCAGGGCATGTTGGCTTCTATGCATCTTTCGCCGCAGCCTGTTCGGGTTGCAGGTCCCATACAGATGACTCCCTGAGCCAGAAAACATTTTTCAGGGTCAAGCTCTACTTCCCAGGGTCTTTTGATTTCCTTGATAGTTAGCTTTTCAGGCTTTGATTCATTCCTCTTGCAGTCATCACAAAGGGATTTATTTGGAGAAAGGACCGCTCCTTTTGGAGGAAGTTTTCCTTCCAGTATGGCTTGCAGCGCATTCATAATCAAATCTGGAGGAGGAGCACAGCCCGGAAGATAATAATCCACATCGATTACCTGGTCTAACGTGTATACCGTGTCATAAAAGCGTGGGAGTGTAAGTTCCTTGCCGTCAACTTCTGTCTTTTCTAAGGGAACAGTTCCATCAGGATTATCTGTGGAAGGTGTTGTAAGGTAAGCCCGTCTGAAGATGGTTTCTTTGTTCCAGAAGTTTCCCAACCCGGGAATTCCACCTAGATGAGAGCAGCTTCCAAAGGCCACGACGAGCCCTGATTTCTGTCTTAAAAGTTTTACCATCTCCTCCTGTTCTGAAAGCCGTACAGCACCGTTGATAAAGCTAACAGCAATTGAGCCATCTTTCATAGCTTCGACGTCTTTTTTCTTAAAGTCTAAAGCTACGGGCCAGAAGACGATATCCACTGCTTCGACAACCTTTAGAATGTCTTCGGCCAGATCGATAACAGCCTCTTCGCATCCTCCACAGGATGCACACCAGTAAAAAGCAACCTTAGGCTTCTCTGTGCTCATCTTTGCCTCCGTTTAAGTTTAAAGGTCCTAGTTTCTTGATTTGTTCTGTAAATTCATCACAGATTTGCTGGAATTTTACTCCCTCAGCAGCTGAAACCCATTCCAACCTGAACCTTTCTCGCTCAATGCCGAACTGTTCCAGCATTTTGGAAAGGAGTCTATGCCTTCTTAAGGCGTTATAGTTGCCTTCTTGGTAATGACAGTCACCCGGGTGACATCCGGAAATAAGGACACCATCAGCTCCCTCTATGAATGCTTTAAGGACAAATTGAGGGTCCACCCGGCCGCTGCACATGACTCGAATAATACGTATATTCGGTGCGTAGGTCATTCGAGCTGTTCCTGCTAAGTCGGCACCAGTATAGGAGCACCAATTACACAAGAAACCAACTAATTTGGGTTCGAATGCTTCATTTGCCATAGTTGGCCTCCTCTTGATTGTTATTAAATCACTTTTTCATGTAGAGAATATAAACGGGATATTATAACTAAATTAAATTAAAGATTCTACAATAAGTTTTTACTCGATAAATATTCCTTCAATTTCCGCGAAGATTTGTGAGTCTCGGAAGTGTTTCTGTTGGGATGCACCTGAGGGGCAAGCCGAGACACAGGTCCCGCAACCCTTACAAAGGGCATCATTGATCTCAGAAATCCCTTTTTCTTTATTATAGGTTATGGCTGTGAAGGGGCAGAGTCCAATGCACAATTGGCATCCGGCACAGAGCTCTTCGTCTATTTCTGCAGTAATAGGTTCGAGTTCAAATGTTCCCTTATCGGCCAGAGCTAAAGCTTCGGAAGCTGCAGCACCCGCCTGTGCGACTGTATCTGGAATATCCTTTGGTGACTGGCATGTCCCGGCCAGAAATATTCCATCAGAAAATGTAGATACAGGAGCAAGCTTTGGGTGCCTCTCTAGGAAGAAAGTATCTTGGCTGCAGGAGATGTTAAAGATTTTTGCAATTTCGTTTTGATCCAATCCTGGTTCAAGACCTGTGGCCAGAATGACCATATCAACTGGAATTCTTCTGACTATTCCTAACAAGGTGTCTTCGACATGGATGATGAGCTTGCCTTCTTCTTGCTCTGTCAGAGCAAGATCTGTCACCTCAGAGACGCATCCTCTTATAAATTTGGTTCCTTCTTCTAATAGACGATGATAGAATTCTTCATACCCCTTTCCGAAGCATCTCATGTCAATGTAAAAATCGTAAATTTCTGCGTTTGTTTTTTCCTTGATAAGATGGGCAAATTTTAATGAGTACATACAGCAGACCCTGGAGCAGTATTCATTATAGTTTTTATCACGAGATCCGACACAGTGGACAATACCCACTGCTTTCGGCTCTTCTCCGTTGGCCAAGAGAATTTTTCCATCTGTGGGCCCTGAGGCATTGTTCAATCTTTCAAATTCCAAGCCTGTTATGACGTTATTTAATCTTCCATATCCGTAAGCAGGTATTCTCGTAGCATCGAAAGGTTTAAAGCCTGAGGCTAAAATTATAGAGCCCACTTCGATTTCAATTTCTTCGTCTTCCATTTCATAGTTAATAGCTTCTTTCTCGCAAACCTTCTCGCAGATTTTGCACTCTCCGGTTTTAAAATGAATACATGCTTCTTCGTCGATGACGGGGACCATAGGAACAGCCTGGCGAATAGGAACTAGAATTGCAGTCGAGGGGCCAAGGTTCAGTTCATTATGGATAACTTTTCTTCCATATAGATCTTCGACTGTAATAGCTTCTGTAGGGCAGAAATAGGCACAGGCTGTACAGCCAATACAGGCTTCGGATGGCTCTCCGAAAGGAGGAGATACTGTTCGGTTCTTTCCTCTTTCAATGAAGCTTATGGCCTCTGCTCCCACTATCTGCTCGCATGTTCGTACACATAACCCGCAGAGGATACATTTTTCGTTCGGATCTTCTATTTCGAACCTTGTTTTTTCGATACCCAATTCTTTTGCGATTTGCTGAACTGGTTCTGCAGCAGGGGCTTGGGCCATGAGCAGCTCGACATTTAATCGCCTTGCTTTTGTTGCATTTTCCGAATCTGTGTAAATGACCATTCCTTCTTGAACTTTTGTGTTACAGGATGTGACTAAGTCAGAGTTTTCTCCGATTTTTCTCTCTACTACGCATACCCGGCAGGCTGCATAAGGTTCCAGAAGAGGATGATAGCATAATGTAGGGATATCAATATCCAGCATCTTGGCAGCTTGGAGAATAGTTATTCCTTCTTCTACTTCAATAGGTTTATCATTAATAGTTAGTTTAATTTTTTTATCATTATTCATTTTTTTCCTCCTTTGCTTTCCAAATCACATCTCAAGCATCGTTTGGCTTCTTTTATGGCGATGTCTTTGCTGAATCCAAGTTCTACTTCTTTGAATGTACCAATTCGTTTTTCCAAAGGTAAGGATGGGATTTTTGGTCTTTCCAGTTCAGTTGCTTCTTCAGGAGTTAATTCCACAGGAGAAACCTCTAACCTGGGCTTAGTCGGCTTGTACTCCCTTACAAAACTTTCGCCTCTTAAATATTTATGCATGGATTCAGCAGCAATTTTTCCTGCTTGCATTGCTTCTAAAACATTAGCTGGTCCTGATACGACATCCCCTCCAGCGAATATTCCTTGAACATTAGTTGCCATGGTTTCGGGATCAACCTCTAAAGTTTTCCATTTGGAGATATTAAGTTTTGTATTTCCGTTGAGAAAAGCTAAGTCTGGCTGCTGACCAATGGCAGGAATAAGAGTGTCAATTTCCATCTCAAAATCACTTCCTTCAACAGGCACAGGTCTTCGTCTTCCTGATTTGTCGAAATCGCTGAGAGCCATTCTTGTACACTTTATTTTTGTTAGCTTTCCGTTTTCAGAATAAGCCTCTATCGGTAATATTAAGAACTCAATTTTAATTCCTTCTTCAATAGTCTCATCTATTTCTTCCTCATTGGCTGGCATCTCGG
Organism: Candidatus Aminicenantota bacterium; assembly: GCA_030669305.1. Classification (GTDB taxonomy): domain Bacteria; phylum Acidobacteriota; class Aminicenantia; order Aminicenantales; family Aminicenantaceae; genus DAOVDU01. The sequence continues at coordinate 30,702 of DAOVDU010000010.1, read as the reverse complement.
GTTTTGTCCTTCTATAGAGAATGGTCACATCAGCTCCTAATCTCCAGGCGGTTCGGGCAGCGTCTATGGCAGTATTGCCTCCTCCGATAACCGCTACTTTTTTGCCGATTTTTGCCTCTTTTTCCAGGTTGTATTTCTTCAAGAATTCTATAGGATCTATTACTCCCTCTACCTCTTCACCTGGAATACCTAATTTCAAATTTACAGGGGCACCCGTAGCGATAAACACAGCTTTGTATCCTTTGCTGAAGAGGTCATCTAAAGTAATATCTTTTCCGATAGAGGTATTGGTTTTGATCTTTACTCCAAGTTCTTTTATGGTATCAATTTCAGAATTGAGAATGTCTTTTGGCAGCCTGTATTCAGGAATAGCCCACGCTAACATTCCTCCTGGGACTCGCTCCGCCTCAAAAATTGTTACATCGTAGCCTTGCTTTACAAGCTCCCATCCGGCCATTAGACCTGCAGGTCCGGAACCAACAATGGCTACTTTTTCGTATTTAATTGGAACTTGTGTTACAGAAGGCTTCCCTCCATTTGTTCTTTCGTAATCTGAAACAAATCGCTTAAGATGCCTTATTGCAATGGGCTCTCCGACTTCCCCAGCTCTGCATCTTGTTTCGCAGGGATGATGGCATACTCGGCCGCAAACACTGGGTAAAGGGTTGACCCAGCGATTAACCTCTAAGGCTTCTTTGAATTTACCCTGAGCAATTAACGCCACATATGAGCAGGCTTCTGTATCGATAGGACAGGTATGATGGCAGGGTGATGAAACGAGTTCATTGCAGACGCCTGCCGGGCATTTTTTATATTTTATATGGGCTACATATTCATCTCTGAAGTAGCGAAGAGTACTCAGAACAGGATTGGGAGCTGTGTTGCCTAATCCGCACAAAGCCGTGGCTTTGATATTTATTGCTAAATCTTCAAGCAGATCAAGATCCTTCATTTCTGCTTCACCCCTTTTTATCTTGCTAAGAATTTCATGCATTCGGGGAATTCCTTCTCGGCATGGAGTACATTTTCCGCAGGATTCATCTTTGGTGAAGGAGAGAAAGTAGTGGGCCATATCCACCATACAGGTATTTTCGTCGGTTATAACCATACCTCCTGAACCCATCATGGATCCAGCCTTGGTTAATTGCTCGTAGTCTACAGGCAGATTCAAAAGCTCAGCAGGAACACATCCACCAGAAGGACCTCCGATTGTCGCCGCTTTGAATTTTCGATCCTTAAGGATTCCGCCGCAGATGTCAAAAATTATCTCACCTAAACTTATTCCCATAGGTACTTCTACTAGACCTGTATCTTTGACTTTGCCCACAACTGAAAAGACCTTAGTCCCTTTGCTCAATTCAGTTCCTATGGAAGAATACCATTTGGCTCCCCGATTAATAATTGGGGCAATATTAGACCAAGTTTCGACGTTATTTATATTTGTAGGCTTTTCCCAGAGACCACTCTGGGCAGGATAAGGGGGACGAGGCCTGGGTTCTCCCAGACGGCCCTCAACAGATGCCATCAAAGCTGTCTCTTCTCCACAGACAAAGGCTCCTGCTCCTCTGATCACCTTGACATCGAAATCGAATCCTGTACCTAGAATATCTTTACCCAACAATCCATACTCGCTAGCCTGGTCGATAGCTATATACATTCTTTGAACAGCTAATGGGTATTCGTTCCTTATATAAATAAATCCCTTCTTAGCCCCTATAGCTTTGGCTCCTATTAACATACCTTCCAAAACTGAATGGGGATCTGCTTCGGCTATACTTCGATCCATATACGCTCCAGGGTCACCTTCGTCGGCATTACATATGATATATTTCGGTTCTCCCTCTGCATTTCGAACAAATTCCCATTTCAGTCCTGTAGGAAATCCTGCCCCACCTCTTCCTCGAAGTCCTGCCTCCTTTATTTCTTTAATTATTCCTTCTGGAGTCATTTTTGTCAGGGCTTTTGCTATTGCGGTATAGCCGTCTCGAGCAATATAATCGTCAATTTTTTCAGGATCAATCAAACCTCTATTTCTGAGGGCAATAAGAATTTGCTTTTTAAAGAAGCCTATGTCGCTTAATTTTGGCACAGGAGTTTTTTCGGCAGGAGGAGTATACATAAATTCCTTAACTGGTCTGCCTTTTAGAAAATGTTCTTCGACCAAGTGGGGAATTTTTTCTACTGTAAGAAGGTTGTAAAATATGTTATCGGGTTTTACTACCAATAGCGGTCCTGCTTCACAAAAACCGTTGCATCCTGTGGTGACAACCAGTACTTCATCTTCCAATCCTTGCTTTTTTAATTCTTTTTCCAAGGCTTCCTTTATTTCAAAGGCGTGATTAGATACACAAGCTGTTCCACCACAAACCATTAAATGTAATCGATATAGTTTATCTTTCATCATTCTCTCCTTTGTTTAGACAGCTCTTTCGCTTCCTACAGCAAGGGCATATGCCTGAACAATGTTTCCGCCGATAATATGTTTATCGAAAATTTCTTTTGTTTTTTCCTCTGTCAGCTCTATATACTTAACCGGAGCCTTGCCTGTAGATTCCACTGTGATCATGGGCTCCCGACTGCACAAACCAGCACATCCTGAAGTAGTGAGGAAAATGTCTTTAGTATCTCTTTCTTCTATTTCTTTCATCAGGCTGTCCAATATTTTTCGGGCGCCAGCAGCGATGCCACATGTTCCCATGTGAACCGTTATCTTCGTTTTATACGGGCCGCCTTCTCTTAATGAAGTTGTTTTTGTTGCTTTTTCTTTAATTTTTACTAAATCTTCAATTTTTAATTTAGGCATTTTTTCTCCTTCTTCCTCTATTTTTTATATTGATCCAAGATAGAGACAGCTTTTGAGGCAGACAATTTCCCGTGAATATCTTTTCCAACCATCATTACAGGAGCAAGGCCGCAGCAACCAAGACAGCGCACTTCATCAAGACTAAAATTAAGATCCTCAGTTGTATTACCTCTTTTGATCCCAAGCTGCCTCTCAATTTTTTCCATAAGTCTTGCTCCTCCTCTCACATGACAGGCTGTTCCAAGACAAACGTGAATAGGATATTTTCCTTTGGGTATAAGACTAAAGGCCTTGTAAAAAGTTGCCACACTGAGAATTCGACTGAGAGGAACGTTGGTTTCCTCAGAGAGCTTCATAAGCACATCTTTAGGGAGGTAGTTAAATTCTTCTTGGATGTCCTGAAGAATAGCGACAACAGCATGGGTATCACTTCCGTATTTTTCAATAATTTCCGTTAATTTGCTTTCATTCATTTTCGCCTCCTTAGATTGTATAAGCCTTCTTTTATATTTTTCTTGATTAATCCTATAACCTCTGGAGAATTAATCGAGAGCCCGTTAAGTTGAGCCTTTATTTCTTTTGTGTCTAAATAATACTGTGAATGATTGATTTTATGACTGAAGAGAATATCCACTTCTGGATGGCCCATGATAAGAGTCACCAGTGTTTGTGCCATATCTCCAAGAGGTTTTGTATCTATATGGCTCGATTGAAAGGTTGCCCTGATTTTAGTTCCCTTTGTAGGTTTTGATTCTATAGAGAAGCTGCCGTTTGCAAGCTTTGCGGCTTCGGCGAGCAGTGATAAACCTAATCCAAAACGCCGGATTTTTTTTGTTGTAAAGAAAGGATCCAGAGCCCGTTCGATTGTTTTTTGATCCATTCCTTTTCCGTTGTCCACGATTTCTAAAGATAAAAGATCTTTTTCCTTGTTTTCTTTGATTTTGATTTCAATTCTTTTGGCCTGTGCATTGATTGAATTTTCGGCAATATCAAGAATATGTAAAGATAAATCTTCCATGTTTGATCCTAATGTATAATTTTCCTTCCTTCCTTGTTCAAAAAGGCCTTTTTTATTTCTTCTGTTGTTCCCTCTTCAATATAGAACGTAGTGAAACTTTTGCCGATATCTCCTATGAAATGGGCATCTGATGAACAGGTGATTGGATAATTAGGATCAAATTTATTAGATGCTTCTTCATAGGAAATGAGAGGCGAAATTTCTAATGCATCAAGCTCTAAATGTTCCGGGATAAAGCCTAATTGGCCAATAAGGCTAAAACCTTCCCGGTCAATATGGGCAGCTATCGCAAGACCATTCAGGGAATGGATGGTTTGTACGACGTCTTCTACAGTGAGAGTTGAAGCCCCGATCAAAAGTTTTTTGTTGAAGCGAAGAACTTCACCTTTGTGATTTACGACAACCTGCATCCCGAAGGTGTCTTCGTCATTTTCTCCTGGAAGATTATCGTAGATGATTTCCTGAAGTCTAAGGGCAGGCTTGAGCTCATTGAAGAGAGCTAATATGTGAACTTCCTCTTGAGATGTAATTTCCAGACCCGGCAAGACGCATATTTTATATTTATTGGCTGCTTTTATAAGGGCAGGAACATTTTCTGCCGAATTGTGATCACAGATCCCAATGATATCGATTTCCTTAATTTTTGCTTGCTCTGCAATTGCAAGAGGAGACATCTTGAGGTCAGCACAAGGGGAGAGACATGTATGAATGTGTAAGTCAGCTTTTAAAGCTCTTAGCATGATTTATTCTTGAGTACTAATAAGTTGATACAATTTTCCAGATATATTGAAAGCAGTTTCCTCAGTAGTGATAAGAAGCACATTTTCCTCTTCAGCTTTTTTGAGGGTTTCCTCTTCAGGCTTGCGGTTATTTACGATGATTATCCCTGCCAGGTCTTTCAATTTGGCCACTGCGATTATGTTTTGGTGAGTCTGTAAAGTAATCCAGAGGTTTCCCTCTTTACTGTTGGCAATAACATCGCTTAAGAGATCGCTTGTATACCCGTAGCTTACTTCTGTGTCTAACTTATCCTGAACTGTTAAAACTTGAAGCTTGAGTTTTTCGATAATTTCATTTAACTTCATTTTTTTCATTCCTCCTTTCTTGCCTTTTTTGAGCCAGGCTTGGCAGGATTCATGGGACCAATTCTATTAAGCAGCTCACACAACTCTTGAGAAAGCTCTTTAAATCTTTGAGGAAGTTCGAAGATACAATCAGTAAGCTCTGATTTTCCTTTGACTACATCTTCAGCAAAAGTCAAGCAGGTTGGAGAGCCGCATGCTCCGCAATCAATTTTGGGCAGGGTTTCATAAATTTCTTCCTTTTCCTTTCGTTTCTTTATAGCCTTACCTAAATCTTCATCGAGAGGTTTGATGGGGCGGGGCTCTAATTTCCCTTCTAAGAAGAAATATTTCTGCTTGTAAAGTTTTCTTACCTCTTGTATATCTGGACAGGCTTTTATTTTTTCATACTCTAAAGTTTCAATCAGCTTTAGAATTTTATTGTAAGAAATATAAAGGTTTTCGACTGTCAGTGATCCTCCCACACATCCCTGGGGACAGGAATAGGCTTCGATGAAGTCAATATTTCTCAGCTTTCCGCGCTCAATATCATCAAAGACTTTTATGATTTCATTCAATCCTGAAACAGCTAGAGAATTTTTTAATCTCAAAGTTCGACAGATTCCTCCCACCATAGCCCAGCCTATTCCAAGAATGCATATGCTTTCCAGAGCTTTTTTATAGCTTGCTTTCTCGACACTTTCCATAGCAGAGAGAAGAGGCCCGTATATGTCAGAGATGGAGATGGCTCCATCTAAGTGAGATTTGCCTTTTTCTGCAGGCTGTTTTATAGAAATCATTTTTACAGGACAGGGAGTAATGTAGAATGCACCAATTTCTTTCTCCTTAAGGCCATATTGTTTTGATTTTTTCTTCTTGATATCTCGACTTGCAATTTCTCTTGGCGTGTTTATAGGAATGATCTGGTCAATGAGATCAGGATACTTCACTTGAATTAATCGAACAACCGTTGGGCAGGCATTGGAGATCAGCGGCTTGGGACCTTTGTGTTCTCTGAGATACTCCTGGATCGCAAAGCTCACTTCTCCGCATGTAAAGGCTTGGTCGAAGGCGTCGTCAAAACCCAATTTTTTCAACCCGGCTAATATTTTATCTGGCAAAATTTCCCTTCCGAATTGGGCATAAAGAGCAGGAGAAGGTATAGCTACGGTATGTCTGAATTTTGTAAGTTCTCCAAAGGGGTCTGTTAAAGGAATGATAGCCCCGTTTGGGCATGCTGTAATGCATTCTCCACAATCTATACACTTTTCTTCGATAATTACGGCTTTGCCATTTCTAATCCTGATGGCTTGAGTCGGACAAACGCGCATGCATCTCATTCTTCCATCACATTTTTCAGGGTCGATGCGGATCGAATGAAAGTATTGATTCATTTTTTTCCTTCCTGATTTAGGTAAATAGTTATATCTAATGCTGTCCCTTTGCCTGGGGTAGAGGAAATTTCAAACCTATCGGCATTCTTTTTGATGTTAGGAAGCCCCAGTCCAGCTCCAAATCCCATCTCTCTCATTTCATCAGTTGCTGTTGAAAAGCCTTCCTGCATGGCCATCTCAATATTTTCAATTCCTGGCCCCTCATCATAGACTCTAATGCTTATCTCTGCCGGTGTCAGATGAAGCGTAAGGTCAGCTTTTTTAGCGTACATCACAACATTCATTTCTGCCTCATAAGTGGCAATAGCTGTTCGTCTGATGATAGTGGAGTTGATACCGATTTCTTGAAGAATTTCCTTGATTTTGGTCGAGATGCTTCCGGCTTTACCAAAATCCCCGCCTGTAATTTCAAAGCGTTTAGATAATCCATTCTCAGTACTCATTATTATTTATTGTTCTGGATTTTGCTTACTCCAGGAAGACCGTGACTGAAGAGAAGACCGCAGGCCGTATACATCATATATTTGGTTGAGAATATTGGGATTTCCTTCTCCCTGGCTAATTTTATTCCTTCCTTATCCGGCTTTTTGCCCCGGACATATACTATGGCCTTAGCATCGATTATGTTTGCAGTTCGGACCGACTGAGCGTTGGTTAACCCTGTCAGCAAGAGTATTCCCGGTTTGCCGAAGGCCAGGACGTCGCTCATTAAGTCAGATCCACCTGCCCATTGGATTTCTTCTTCAAGTCTGTCAATTCCGTATATGACTTCGGCTTGGAGAAGTTTTTTGATTTCTTTTAAAGTCATTTTAGTGTTCTTTTTCGACTTTTTTTATAATAATATCACCTTTTTTAATGATCCTTTCCGAAGGAAAGATGGTTGTCGGACAATTTTCCCAGCAGGCACCGCAGCCATTGCATTTGTCGATGTCTACAAAGCGGGCTTTTTTTCTGATTCTTGCCTTAAAACTTCCCACAAAACCTGAGATTTCTTCGACTTCACTCCAGGTAAGTAGTTCAATATTGGGATGTTTTCCGACTTCCGACATTTTGGGAGTAAGGATGCAGGCTGAACAATCAAGCGTGGGAAATGTTTTATCAAGGAAAGACATATGTCCGCCGATGGAAGCCTGTTTTTCTACTAAATAAACTTTTTTCCCTGAATTTGCATAGGTCAGGGCAGCATGTATACCGGCAATTCCTGCTCCTACTATAAGAACTTCTGGTCGGACTGGAACCTCTTTTTTAGTCAATGGATCATGAAGAGCAACCCTTCGAACCGCAGCAGATATCAAAGCTTTGGCCTTTTTCGTGGCCTTTTCCGGGTCTTTTGTAACCCAGGAAACATGTTCTCTAATGTTTGACATTTGGAAATAGAAGGGATTCAGGCCTCCTTCTGATGTTACACCTCTGAAGGTGGGCTCATGCATAAGAGGAGAACATGAAGCAACGACAACTCTGTTAAGGTTATGTTCTTTAATGTTTTGTTTGATCAACTCCTGACCCGGATCAGAACACATGAATTTATACTCTTTGGCAACAACCACATTATCCAACTTTGAAGCAAAGTCTGTGACTTCATAAACATTAACTTTTGAAGCGATATTTGCTCCGCAGTGGCAGACGAAAACTCCGATTCTGGGTTGTCCGTTATTACTCATTTGTTCCTCCGTTTCCGAGTTTCTCCCACATAGGCTTTAAAGAAATCATGGACCGGGAGAAACCAAGGTCTTCCTTGGGAATGCCAAAAGCTAAGCCCATAAGCTGGCTAAAAAAGAGGATGGGAATTTTGACATTGTCTTTATATTTTTTGATTATTTTGTTTTGGGTAATTTCAAGGTTAAATAGACAGAGGGGACAGATTGTCACTATGGCGTCAGCGCCTTTTCGTTTCGCTTCTTTTAGCAGGATATAATTCAGTCTCAATCCAGCTTCTTCGAGGTTGGCTGTTAGAGAACCGCCGCAGCAGCGGGTTTTTGCTGAATAATCCACCGGTTCGGCTCCTATAGCTTTCATGAGGTTGTCCAGCCTAACGGGATAATCAGGGTCATCAAAGTCTGTATACGGCCTGACCACTTGGCACCCATAATAGCAGGCGACCCTTAAACCTGTAAGCTTTCTCTTTACTTTTTTCTTTATTTCCTCCAGGCCAATTTCATCTGTGAATAGCCCTAATGGATGGTTAACTTTAACTGTTCCTTTATATTCACATCCAGCGCTTTCTAAGTCTTTCAATATTTTTTTTGCTTCCTCTGTTTCACTCATTAAAAATTGGTTGGATTTCTTTAAAGTGAGATAACATGCTGCACAAGGGGCGACAATATCTTTGTCTGCTTTTTCTGCGATAGATAGGTTGCGGCCGTTGATGGCAGCAGCCTTGGTTTTGTCCACAGACAAAGAAGCTGTGGCACCGCAGCAGTTCCAGTCTTCCATTTCATCTAACTTTATTCCTATTTCTTTAAAAACAGGAAGAATGGATTCTTCGTAGTGCTTGGCATTGCTTTTTGCAGAACAGCCAGGATAATAAATATATTCGTTCATTTTGTTCCCTCCTTCACTGCTTTTAGTAGTTTCCGTAGTTGTTTTTTATTTTTTATGGATTCCTTTTTCAAGCTCATGCGTCCTGTTTTCATTAAGCTTAAGCCAAGAGGAGCCATTTTGATGAGTCCCAAAGGATTCCTGGTTTTGAGGAACAGATTCAGCATTAGCCATACCTCAGAACTTCGGCCGTTTTTGGTGAGAATTTTGTGCATTTCCTTGTCCATGACTGGAATGGAAAATCGAGAAGGATAAATTTTTTCCTTGATTGCTTTTCTTTTCAATGCATACATGACATCGGTTATTTTGATATTAGAAGGGCAGCGGACCTGGCAGCTATAGCAGGAAGCACAAAGCCAGGGAGTGAAACTTTTGAGCACTTCATCCTTAAAGCCACTTTTGATCATGGCGATTATTTTTCTTGGGGAATAGTCCATATAGACAGCCATAGGACAGGAACTGCTGCATGTGCCGCATTGAATGCATTGGCTAATCTCGTCACATCCTGATTTTTCCTTGATTTCATCAAAAAAATTCTTATCTAATTCTTCCTCATATTTGATCTTTTCCTGGATTTCCATGAATCCTCCTTTATAAAGATTTTAATACATTTAAGGTGTAGAGGGGATGTTCAGTGAAGAAAAAAAGTCCATAAAACTCCTGCATCAATAGGAAAGTTTAGTGTAACTATAGGAAAAGTAGATATAGCCTTATAATTACGTTAAATTCTATTTGGAAATTTTTCACTTGTCAATAAAAAAGTGAAAAAAATTCCAAAATTGATTGTATACTAACCCCCCACAATTCCGGAGCCAGCTTTTTTGATCGCAGCAAAGAAAGACCCTATTGCCATGTACTTGACTGATAAGTATACTGTAAGCGTAAATCTTGCTGGAATACCTGCTATTTTTTTAACCTTTTGGATTAAATCGAGCAGAATTACCTTTAGGAATCCAAGTGGTCGGAAATTTTTTTCGAGAATCCAAATTATTTAAGCTTGCTTTTTTACTTGAAAAGAAAGTAAAATTTAAAAACAATTAAATCCAATAAAGAAGGAGGAAGAATGGATAGAAAAATCTTTTCTATTGGAGGAATTATTCTTCTCTTGTTTATTACTTATAGCTGTACATCCCACCCAGAAGAAGCTCTTTTAAAGAAATATTTTAATGCGTGTTCTCTAAATGATATTGCGACTATGTCAAAGATGGCCTTAGAACCGATTAAAATTGATTTTGAGAGTTGGGAAATTATCAATGTTGGAGAGGAGATGATTGAGCCAGCCTCTTTGTCAGAAATAAATCAGAAGGAATTGGAGTTGAAGAAGAAAGTAGAAGAATCTGTTGGAATAACACTTGATGCCAAGGAAGATCTGGATATTGCTGAGTTTGACCTGGAGAAAGCTCGTACGCGAGCGGCAAGAAATGCAGCCAGGAAAAAAATAAGTGAGATGAAGGCAAAATACGAGGAACAGCGGGAAAAACACAATTTGGTACAAAAGGACTACAATGAGGCAAAGACCGCTGCAAAAAGAGAGGAAGAAATCTCAACCTTCTCCCTGGGAAGAGGCGAGGTTCCTAATATAAGAGATTTCACAGGTGAAGTTTTTTCAAAGGACGTAGAAGTAAAGATTCAAGGGGAATCTGGTACAAAGGATTATAAAGTCAGCTTAAAAAGGTACATTCTTAAAGATGAAGTTGCGGGAATGACTTTTCGGGGGAGATGGATCATCCTTAAGTTTGAAGATCTAAACTGATATTGACTATCTTTGCTGTTTCCTTTATAAAAAATACTTTACTCAGATAGGGCCGTTAGCTCAGAGGGAGAGCACCGGCCTTTTAAGCCGGGTGTCGCTGGTTCGAGTCCAGCACGGCTCACCACTCTATCAGCGCCCCTGTCGTCTAGCTTGGTCTAGGACATCGCCCTTTCAAGGCGGCAACACGGGTTCAAATCCCGTCGGGGGCGCAATAAATGTCTATTCGGTTTGTTCCGTCTATTCCGTTATTTAAGCTTTTAGTTGTCAGCATCCATTTGTCAGCAATTAAAGTCTATCTGGTAAGTTCAATCATTTTTCTTTTTCTTCCAGAGCCAGTATAGATAAACAGCAGGGCCCTGGTAAATCGCAAAAATAACGGGTGATAGAATAAGCCAGTAGATATTGAAATCAAGAACAAAAAGAAAAACAAAAAGCGCAACGCCGCTTAAAGAAGCTAATACAGAAGCTGTGAGCAAGAGATAAGAATGTATTTTTTTCACTCTTTCATCTATATAATCGGGGAATTGAGTTATTTTTTCAAGAGGTTCAGAGTTCATTCAGCATAATGATGGCTAATAATCTTATCAAATATGAACTCTTTCTTTTTAAAAATTTTCAAACAGGCATCCGCTACTTTAGGATCATATAATTTTCCTTTGTTCTTTGAGATTTCTTTAAGCGATTCTTCTATACTCAGGGCAGGTCGATAGGGTCTGTGTGTAGCCATTGCCTCGACCACATCAGCCACAGCTAAAATTCTTGCTTCAAGAAGGATCTTGTCTCCTTTTAATCCTGCTGGATATCCGCTTCCATCCATTCGTTCGTGATGTTGAAGTATTATTTCGGCAACAGGCCAGGCGAATTTTATTGTTTTTATAATGTCATATCCGACCTGGGGATGGGTTTTGATAATGTTGTATTCTGCTTCTGAAATTTTACCTGGCTTACTGAGAATTTCTGCAGGAACATAAATTTTTCCGATATCATGGAGTGCTCCTGCCATGCGCAGACCTTCAACTTGATATTTAGGAAGTTGCATTTCCTCAGCTATAGCACAAGCTAGCTTTGTTACCCGTCGTTGATGGCCTGCTGTGTAGGGGTCTCGTGTTTCAATAGTGAATGCCATAGCCTGAACAGTCCCTTCCATCGCAATTTTTTGCTGTTCCCAACTTTTCTTTAGTTCATCTTCTGCTTTTTTCCGGCGGGTGATATTAGTGAAAGCTAATACTATGCCGGATATGTTTCCTCCTCCATCCCTGATGGGAGCTGCTCTATGGTCGATAGCTGTTTTTACCCCTGCATTTGAAATAAGGATAGCTTCATTCGGGTTTCTTAAACTGTTTCCTTGTAAAACCTTTTCAACGGAAGTTTTAAGTGGTTTTCTTGTTTTTCCGTCCATAATATTGAAAATGCTGTTTAAAGGCTTCTCCAATGCCTCTTCCTGTTTCCATCCGGTGAGAACTTCTGCGAGTGGATTCAAAAATGTGACGGCTCCTTTTTGATCAGTAGCAATAACTGCGTCTCCTATGCTTTTCAGTATGGTAGAGAGCCATCGTTCCCTGTTCTTCAGCTTCATTTCCATCTTAAATTTGTAGAGGGCGACTTCAATAGTTGTTTGGAGTTCTTTTTCTTCAAAAGGTTTTAGGATATAACCAAATGGTTCAGTTTTCTTTGCCTGCTGAAGTGTGTTCTCATCAGCATAAGCTGTAAGATAGACGACTGGAATATTGAAGTGGGTATAGATTTTATCAGCTGCATCCACCCCGGTAGGTCCGCCTTTCAGCATGACATCCATCAAAACTATATCAGGCTTCATTTCTTCTGCCTTTTGAACGGCTTCCCTAGCAGTAGAGACAACGGCAGCAACCTTATAGCCAAGCCCTAAGAGCATGTTGCGGATATCTCGTGCTACTATACTTTCGTCTTCCACAAGTAGAATTTTTGTCCTATCCATCATCTTCAAAAGTTCTTAAAACATAATCGAAAAAGTTGTTCCACCTATTCTATTGAGTTCAATTGTTCCGTCAATTTGTTCAGCTAAATCATTTACCAGTTGCATCCCTAGTGTCTCTGTCTTTTGAATATTTAATTCTTTCGGCATTCCAATCCCAGTATCTTTTACGATTAGTGTATACTTCCCTTTTTTATCCGAACGCATTTCTACAGTGATCTCTCCTTTCCTGCTGTCAGGAAAAGCATGCCTCAGGGAATTAGATACGAGTTCATTGATGATTAATCCACACGGAATCGCTCTATTTATGTCGAGATAAACATCTTTTACATTTAACATTAAGTTTGGAAGTTTTGTTTCAGTACCATATACAGAAAATAGATGAGTTATAAGCTTCTTTATATAAATAGAAAAATCAATCATAGCCAGGTTTTCAGATTGATAGAGTGCTTCGTGGATAAATGCCATGGACCTTATACGATTTTGGCTTACCTTGAATATGTCAAGCGCTGTTTCGTCTTTGACTTTCCTGGATTGAAGCCTGAGCAGGCTGGAAATAATCTGCATGTTGTTTTTCACTCGATGGTGGATTTCCCTCAGCATCAAATCTTTTTCCTTAAGAGATGCCTTGATTTTCTCCTCTGCTTGTTTACGCTCTGTGATGTCTCGGGCATTTCCTAGTACCACAGTTTTTCCTTTGATTTTTACAGGGAATGTGCTTATTTCAACTGTAACCTGGTTGCCGTCTTTTCTGTTTAAAATAAACTCATCAGGGCCAGTAGGATGCCCGAGCATATTTTTAACTAACAACGCTGCAGCCTTTGGAATCTGGATGGGAGGCAGTATTTTCAATTTTAAAAAACTTTTTCCTATCAGCTCATCTCTCTTGAAATCTACCAATTTCTCTGCCGCTTTATTTCCATCTATGAAGTTTCCTTTCAAATCGTTCAAATAATATGCATCAGGAGCAAATTCGAATAATATTTTTAGCCTTTCCTCTGAACTTTTCAATTCCTCCGCTGCCAGTTTTTGTTCGGTAATATCAGTGAGGACCACAATGGTTCCCATAACTTTCCCTTTTTTTCTTAATAAAGAGTTGCGGACTTCAACTGTCTTTTTTTTCCCGCTTTTAACAAACAATTCCATCTCGTATGGAGGAACATCTTTACCTTTTTTAATTTTGCTAAAAACAGAGATCATCTTTGCGATGCTTTTGGGAGGAAACATTTTTAAAAGATTGAATCGTTTTCCAACAAGCTCTTCTTCAAAATATCCTCCGACATCCAGCATATATTTGTTAACTCTGATAAGCTTGCCCGTCATATCGAGTACAGCTATTCCATTATTGGCGCCATCAAAAATTGCCTTAAATTCTTCTTTGTGTTCCAGCAGTATCTCCTCTATTCGTTTGTGCTCAGTCTCTAATATTTCTAATTCTTTAATCCTTTCTTGCAGTTTTTCCAGTTCGCTTATATTTTGGTTTTTTGTTTTGTCTTTGTGCTTCATTTTGCAATGCCTAAAATAGAAGGCGATTTAATATCGCTATAGGGACAAAAAGTATACTTCATCCTTATAATTAACCTATTACAGCAATTATTTTGTCAAAACAATTGTAATTGATCAATCACCTTTTAAGATGGATTTGGAGGTGATATTTTCTTATCTTCAGAGGTGGTTATTTATAACGGCCCTTCTCCTATTTGTGTGGGTATTTAATCGCCAATACAGATTCGCGACCAAAGAACAGGGGTATGAAATGAAGGGCGGTACTGGGCTAGAACAAATAACCCGGGGTCGTGGATTATACGTAAGGAATGTTGGAACCGGGATAATCGATAAACAGTTTTTCTCCGGCCTTGTGATTCAATTGAAGCACAGGATTCAGTGGTCTTTTCGGACCGGTTTATGTATCATTGTTACCTGGCTGATCCTGTTTGCCTGCTTTCTTTCTTTTTGAGCAGTTTTAAAAGCAAGTTGGCGGTCTATTTCATCCTGGATTGTTTGGTCAAATTCGCAGCTCTCGCAGTGAAAAAGTTGTGGACAGGACCGGTGAGAAATCTTCCCACTCATAGTATATCTGCACTGTTTTTTTCCTAACTGAGCATAAAGTTTTTCGATGAAAGGTTTAATCCTTGGATCATTTCTGAATTTCTCTTTGTTCATCATCGCTTCATGAAAATCACATCCTTTATCACATCGATAACGACGGGTACACATGCGTTTCTTGACTATGCCTGCTTGCATCCAGATGCAGGGAGTGATAATTTCTTCTTCAACGATGGGTTCTTCAACAGGCGGAGTAGGAACCACTTCGACTTCGTAAGATTGCCTGATTAAGGTTTCAAGATAGTCTAGCTCAAAAGGTTTTGGCAAATAATTAAAAGCTCCTCTACGTATTGCCTCTGTTTCAGTTTCAATCGAGGGATAAGCTGTGATGATAATAACTTTCGCTTTCGGATTCTTCTCTTTTACCTCTTTTAGTACCGCAAGCCCATCGCGGCCAGGTAATTTAAGATCGATTATCATGACGTTGTAATCTTCTAAATTAAATTTTTTCAATGCTTTATCACCATCATTGGCAGTATCAACCTTATGACCCTCGTCTGAAAAGTAATCAAGCAATGCCTCCCGCATAATATCCTCATCTTCTACAACCAACATAGATTCTTTTTTCATTGTTAACCTCCAATCTTTGTTTTTTAACTTATTTCCTTTAGGACGGTTCAGACGTTAGTGACTATCCTATTGGAATTAGTTATCTCATTAGATAGATTTATATAGCAAATAGTGTGCCAAAAAACGCATAGTTTAAAGATTATTTTAAGAATTACACTAACTCTATAAAAATAAAGGGGTTATGATAAACAGCAGGATTGTCGAAAGACTATAAAAGAGGGCGATGGTGTAAATTATATGGACATTAAGTGTCTAAATTGTTGACACTGTAGTTATATTTTTTTAGCTTATTATAAAGAGTCATCCGCCGGATACCAAGTATTCTCGCTGCCTTTGAAATATTACCTTTTGTCTCCTCAAGTATATTAATAATATGATTTCTCATCACTGCCTCGATGGTTTTTCTTTCTGCAGGAGTTGGATGAATAATGTCCTGTGGAAGTTCAGCTAGAGTGATTGCATTGTTTTTTGATAGAATAACGCCGCGTTCGATCATGTTTTCTAACTCTCTAACATTACCGGGCCAGGAGTAATTCAGCATAAATTCTACTACCTCAGGAGAGAAATTTTTAATACGATTTTTATTTTCCTCAGCATACTTTTTTAAGAAATGCTCAGCCAATGGGAGGATATCCTCTCTTCTATCCATAAGCGGGGGGAGGTCAATAGTTACTACATTTAATCGGTAATACAGATCCTCTCTGAATTTCCCCTGCTCAACCAAAGTTTTCAAATGCCTATTTGTAGCAGTAATGACACGTACATCAACATCAATTTCTTCGTTACCGCCAACTCTGGTAATTTTTTTCTCTTCAAGCGCTCTTAGTAGATGGATCTGTGTATTGGCGTTTATTTCGCCTATTTCATCAAGAAATAGAGTGCCTTTATCTCCCGCTTCGAACTTACCTTTCTTTCTTTCCACCGCACCTGTAAAGGAGCCTTTTTCATGACCGAAAAGTTCACTTTCCAGGAGACTTTCTGGAAGGGCTGCGCAACTTGTGACAATAAAGGGTTTGTTTCGTCGTTGACTTTGGTGATGAATAGCCCTGGCAACAACTTCCTTGCCTGTACCTGTTTTTCCAGTAATTAATAAAGTGGCACTAGTTGGGGCTACTGTTTTAATAAGTTCAAATATTTTTAGCATCTTATGGCTTTTAGCGATGATCCCCTCGAAGTTGTATCTATCCTCAATCCTCCGCCGCAAAGAGATATTTTCCTCAATCAGATCCTGATGTTCCTTCAAATTTTTTATGAGAAGTTCAACTTTTTCCGGGCAGAACGGTTTTTCGATGTAATCATGAGCGCCTTCTCTTATCGCGGTTATTGCGGTTTGTATTGAGCCGTGAGCCGTTATAATGACCGTAGAGATTGTAGGAACTATTTTTCTTGCCTCTTTCATTAGTTCGATACCGTTCATGCCTGGCATGATTAGGTCGGCAACCATAATTTTGATCTTCTTCTGCCTGATTATCCGGAGTGCTTCCTCTCCAGAATCGGCAATTAGCACTTTATAATCAACACTTTCCAGCCAGTCGCGGAGTGATTCTCTTACTATGCTTTCATCGTCTACGACGAGTATTTTTGTCCTCTTTTTCATCCATAACCTCCAGATATATCGTAAATGTTGTACCTACGTTTGGCTCACTGTCTACTTCTATCTTTCCTTTATGCCGCTCAATAATCCCATGAACAACTGGTAATCCAAGTCCCACACCTTTGCCTTTTTCTTTAGTTGTGAAGAAAGGTGTGAAAAGTTTACTCAGATTTTCTTTGGAAATACCAACTCCTGTATCCCTGATATCAATTCTAACAGGATTTTTTAGTGATTCACTTATTTTAATGCCTTTAGAAACCGATGTGGTAATTGTTAAGTTACCGCCCTTAGGCATTGCCTGAGTCGCATTCAGGATGATATTCATCAATATCTGCTGGATTTGGTCAAAGTCCGCAAGAACAAGAGGAAGTTGCTCATCTAAGTTCTTCTCAAGCCTTATCTTTTCAAGGCTAATTTGATGTCCGACTAATAACAAAGCTGCTTCTACTACTTTATTCAGTTCGACTGGTCTTATGTTTGGTTCTGATTGGCGTGAGAAATCGAGAAGATTTCTGATTATCCGGGAAGTTCTCTCCAGTTCTTTTTCCATCTTCAAAAGCTGCTCTTCTGTCCTTTCAGTCTGCAGTTTTTTTTCTTTATACTTCTTGAGAAGAAGTTTTATATAGACCAGAATGCCGGCTAATGGATTATTTACTTCGTGAGCAACGCTTGCGGCTAACTGGCCTAAGGAGGCTAATTTTTCTGATCTGATCGATTCTGCCTCTGCTTGCTTACGCTTGGTGATGTCTGCTCCTGAACTAAGGGTGCCAATGATATGACCCTTTTCATCTGTTAGTAAAGTATTGTGCCATGCGATAATCCTTTCCTCACCAGATTTGGTCAAAATTGAGTTTTCATAGTCTTCAACCATCTCGTTTTTTCCAGCCATCAGTTTTTTGAAAGAACCTATTCTTTCTTTCCTCACTCTTTCCGGGACACATAAACCAAACCAGTTATTGCCAATAATTTTTTCTTCTTTGAAACCCAAAACATCACATCCCTTTTTGTTGATAAGGGTGACGATTCCTTTGTCATTAATAGCTACGATTATACAACCCGCTATATTTAGGTACTGCTGTGCTCTGTTTCTTTCCTGGCGCAACTTCCCCCATAATCCCTTATGTTTGGTTAAATCCCTGAAGTTTTCTATAGCGCCAATTATCTCATTATTGCTGGATCGCAACGGTGAAGTCGTTATGTTTACAGGAACTTTATTCCCTGCTTTATTGATGATCATGATCTCATAATTAAAAATCGGTTTTCCAGTTTTTAAGGTTTCTTTTAAAGGACATTTTCCTTTACAGAGATCACTCTTAAGAATATGACGACATTCCTTATTCAGTACTTCCTCTTTCTTGAAACCAGTAATCTCCTCAGCAGCACGATTAAATGTGGTGATCCTAGCATTTTTGTCTACAGTAAAGACCCCCCCATCCATGCTTGCCAAGATATTATCTAAGAATTCTTTTGTGACTTCATTTTCCTTGCTCAATAAAATTTCTCCTTTTGATATTATTATATAAAAACTAATTCTTTAGTAAAGATTTTTACTGAAATCGCCCAATTACGGCTAACGGTGCTTAAAGGGCAGAATTAAAGGAACAGCTAATTTCCCCTGATAAATCCAAGGAATATCTGGTGGGCGGTACTGGATTCGAACCAGTGACACCCGGTTTGTAAGACCGGTACTCTACCGCTGAGCTAACCGCCCTTTATTTATAGCCTTGACTTTGAAAACCATAATTAAGGTAGAGAAAAGATTATTTTTTGTCAAGGAATATTGGAATTGACATAAGAATAGTCATATGTTAAATTTAGGTTCCGTTTCTTTCAATGATAATTTTTGCAATTTAACTAAAATAAAGGTAGAAAGATGTTTGCTGTTATAAAAACAGGAGGAAAACAATACAAGGTTAAAAAGGGAGATATTCTTCAAGTCGAAAAACTCGACGCAGAGGAGGGCCAGAACATCGCTTTTAATCAGGTTCTCCTTATAGAGCATGAGGAAGAGACTATGATAGGAACTCCCTTTATTGAGAAGGCTCTGGTTAATGCTGAGGTTATTGCGAATTTCAAAGATAAAAAAGTTATTGTCTTCAAGAAGAAAAGGAGAAAGCAATACAAGAAAAAAAGAGGGCACCGGCAGGAGCTGACAAGAATCAAAATCGAGGAGATCGTATCAGATATGAAAGTATCGCCCAAGAAGAAACCAGCACCAGTAAAGAAGGCTGAAGAAAAGGAGAAAGTCAAAAAACAAGAACCAAAGGCTGAAGCAAAACTAAAGGAGAAAAAAGCTGAAACACCTATAAAAAAGGAAGCAAAAAAGCAAGCAAAGAAGGTAATCGCTGCTAAACCAAAAGCCAGAGCTGTCAGTACTGAAAAATCAAAGAGAAAATCTCCTGTTGGGAAGAAGACTGGAACTAAAGCCGCTGTCAAAGCGAAGAAATCTACCATAAACAAGGAGAAATAGAATGGCTCATAAGAAATCTGGCGGAAGTGCGAAGAATGGAAGGGACAGCCGTTCAAAGAGGCTTGGTGTCAAGCGGTCGGCAGGTCAGTACGTCCCAGCTGGTTCTATCCTAATACGACAGAGAGGAACCCCGTTTAAGCCTGGAAAAAACGTTGGGAGAGGAGGAGACGATACCCTCTTTGCTAAGATATCTGGAATGGTTCGCTTTGAAACTAAAGGGAGGAAGAGTAAAATTGTCTCTGTCATTCCTTCTTAGGAGGTTCAGGCTCCGCTAGATATGTTCGTTGACCAGGTTAAAGTGATCCTCCGGGCTGGAAAAGGCGGAAACGGGTGTGTAAGTTTCCGGAGGGAAAAAAGAGTTCCTCGAGGCGGACCTGATGGCGGCTGTGGAGGCAATGGAGGAAGCATCTTTCTTGTCTCCAATACAGATCTCAATTCTCTTGCCTACTTTCGCTTTCATCCTATAAATAAAGCCCGAAAAGGCGCTCATGGAGAAGGTGGAAATCGTCAGGGAAAAAGAGGAGATGATTTATGCCTCAAAGTTCCCATGGGAACTATTGTAAGAGAAAAAAATAAGGAAGAAGTTCTGTTCGATTTTGTTGCACCAGGAATAAAGTTTTTGGCTGCTAAAGGAGGGAAAGGAGGGAGAGGCAATTCCTCTTTTGCTTCTTCGACTCACCAGTCTCCAAGGATACGGGAACAAGGACAACAAGGAGAGGAAAAAGATTTAATCCTGGAATTGAAACTTATTGCTGATGTGGGGCTTATCGGTTTTCCAAATGTGGGGAAATCCACACTCATATCAAAGATTTCATCGGCTAAACCTGTCATTGCAGACTATCCCTTCACTACTCTTGTCCCTAATTTAGGCGTTGTGGATTTGGATGAATTCAGGAGTTATGTTGTTGCAGATATACCAGGTTTGATAGAAGGTGCTCACTTGGGCCACGGATTGGGCATTAAATTCCTAAAACATGTGGAAAGGACGAAAATATTGGTTCATCTTATCGATGTCTCTCCTTGTATGCAGAGAGATCCGGTACAAGACTTTATAACTGTTATGAAGGAACTTGAAGCTTTCAACCATCGATTGGATGAGAGGATTCAGATCTTAGTCGCAAATAAAATTGACCTTATTGGAGAGGATAAAGGTAAATTGGAAAAAGTAAAAACATTGGCCCGTAGAAAAGAGCTTCCTTTTCTTGCCATCTCCGCCTTAAAGAGTACAGGGCTTAAAGAACTGATTTCTTCGATGGGAAGGATTTTAAGTATTCTGGAGGAGAAGACAGATTAACTTCAAAAAAAAGAAGAAGATTGGACTTTTTGGCGGGACTTTTAATCCAGTTCATTCGGGCCATTTGAAGGCAGCCGAAGTTGTGCAAAGAAAGTTTTTATTAGATAAGATTCTATTTATCCCTTCTTATATTCCGCCTCACAAAGAATCCTCTGAGGTTGCTTCTCCGCTTGATAGGCTGAGCATGGTCGAACTAGCGGTTGCTTCTTATCCTCGATTTATTCCATCTTCTATCGAGATCGAAGCAAAAGAAAGATCCTACTCAATCATAACATTGGGTAAAATAAAAAAAATCTTTCCGGATGCGTGGATTTTCTTTATCCTCGGTATCGATGCTTTTTTAGAGATAGATACCTGGAGAGACTATAAAAAAGTGATGGAACAATGTTACTTTATCGTTATCAGTAGGCCAGGATATTGTTTAGATGATGTAAGGAGAATCTTGGATTGGAAATACGTAGACAGCATGTATGAACTTTCTCAATACGAAGAAATAAAAGAGGACAAGTTAAATCTTTTTAAGATATTCCTTTTGTCCATAGATGCTTTAGATATTTCGTCGACTGAAGTAAGGAAAAGAGTAAAGAGCAGAAATTCCATAAGAAGGCTGGTTTCAGAGTCTGTGGGAGCCTATATTGAGAAACACAAGCTTTATCAGTGAGAAAAATGAATAAAGAGCCATCAAAGAAACTTTCCAAGCGAAGTCTCCCTGGAGGTGTTAAAATTTCTGTAAAGGCAAGCCAGGCAAAAAAAGGCGAAGATATCATTGTTTTGTTTTTAAGCGAGATATCTTCTTTTACAGATTTTTTTATTATAATGCATGGAAACTCCAGCAGGCAGAACTTTGCTCTTTATGAGAATATTGCACTGGAGTTGAAAAAGAAAAATGTTATGCCTTTGAGCATAGAAGGAAAGAAAAATGCAGAGTGGATATTAATGGATTATGGGAGTTTTATAATTCATATTTTCTCCGAGAAAGCGCGTGAATATTATTCTTTGGAAAAATTGTGGGGCGATGCTCCAAAGATAACCTATTAATCAGTTTAGCCAGTTTAGTCAGTTATTTATTTCAGAACCTATTTTTTTTTCAAAAAAATAGTTGACATTTTCAATTTTAATCATTATTTTTTATGAACAATTTTTAATAAAAAGGAGAGGTAGTTAATTTTTAACAAATAGGAGCAGTCAAGATTTCTATGAAATTAAAGATCCTGTGGCCCGGGAGAACAAACGATAAAAATATAAAAGGCTTACAGGACTTTTATTTAAAAAGAATCAATCAATTGGAGAAATGCGAGCTAATAGAGACAAAGCAAGCTAAAGGAATTGCAGAAAAATTTACCACTAGAATTAAAAAAATTGAAGCCGAAGGACTTGAAAAATACTTTAAAGAGGATTATATTATCTGCCTCTTTCATGAAGGCAAGGAAATGAACTCCAAGGAATTTGCTGTTTTATTAGAAAAAATCTCATTAAGCTCAGCACGTGTGATAACTTTCGTAGTTGGAGGATTCCTGGGCTTGGAAGAGAGAATTTTGAAGAAGGCTGATTTTTTTCTTTCTCTTTCAAAGATGACTTTTTCTCATGAGTTGACTAGAGTCATTCTTTTAGAACAGATTTACCGCTCTTTAACTATCTTGAAAGGCATGCAATATGCTAAGTAAGGGGGATATATTGAATAAAAGAGAAAAAGAAAGGTACAAGAAAGAGCTACTCGAGAAGAAAAAAGAAATCAATCATCATTTGAGTGAATTTTATACAGAAAGTAAAGAAGTCGAGACTGGGATTGCCCAGGATGTAGTGGATAGGGCAGAAAGCTCTTACACCAAAGAATTTCTGCTGAGCCTTTCTAATAAAGAGAGAAAGCAGCTGTCTTTAATAAATGAGGCGCTAAAAAGAATTGAAAAAGGCACTTTTGGTATTTGTCAGAGATGTACTCAAGAAATTGGGAAAAAAAGGCTGGAGGCTATTCCCTGGACTCCATATTGTATTAACTGTCAAGAAAAAGAAGAGGAAGAATCTTCTTGATTTCCTCTCTGCATAAAAATGCTACATCCTGTGCTCGATTAGCTGAGCTTATTTTTTTCCCATCTTTTTGTGAGTTGTGTTCCTCTCTTCTTGAGCTTCCACATGAGAAGGTCATCTGTAGAACATGTCTGCAGAGCTTAAAACCCCGGCATTCCTCTTTTTGTTTATGCTGTGGGCGATTTTTTGATGATACAGGTGAGCCTCACCTCTGCCAAAAGTGCCTGCAGAAAAGACCAACTTTTTCCTGTCATCGTTCTTGCGGCCAGTATAATGGAAAATTAAAAGATGTCATTCTTCTTTTTAAATACCGTAAGTTCATGGTGTTAGGCAAAGATCTGGCCTGGTTTGCATATCGAACTTTGAGGAACGAGGAAGCTTTATGGTGGGGTGTAGAAGCAGTAATCCCGGTTCCCCTTCATCCAAAAAGGAAAAAGCAACGGGGCTTTAACCAAGCTTTTATCATAGCAAAAGAATTGGCAATGCTAAAAGGAATTAAACTTGTCGAAGGACAACTGGTTAAATTGAAGAATATTCTTCCCCAAACTTCCCTTAAAGCAGAAGATAGGCAAAAAAATGTTAAGGGTGCATTTGGGATTAAAGAAAGGGAAAAGATAGAGGGGAAAGTCATTCTTTTGGTGGATGATGTCTACACCACTGGATCTACAATTCGAGAGTGTAGCTCTGTGCTGAAGAATGCGGGGGCAAAAGATGTTAGAGCCCTCACACTGGCCCGAGCATAAATCGTCTATTCCGTTTGTTCGGCTTACGATTTACGGCTCACGGCTTACGAGTATCAGTTTTGAGCTTTTTTATGGGTACCTTCAATAAGAATAGTTGCTTCTCCTTTGAGTATCCTTCCTTCCAGTTTTTCAATCAGCTCATCTGTTGCACCTCTTAAGAATTCCTCATAGATCTTGGTCATTTCTTTTGCAATGACAACCTGCCTGTTTCCCAGTGTTTGCTGGACGAGTTTGAGAAAGGAATAAAGCTTCCGGAAAGGAAGATAAACTACAAGTGTTGCTTCTTCATTTATTAGAGAACTGAGTAATTTTTTTGTTGCTTCTTTTTTTGGAGAAGGAAAGCCTAGGAATAGGAATCTATGTGTAGGAAGGCCTGCAGCTGAGAGAGCAGCGGTCACCGCCGAAGCTCCAGGTATGGGGATAATTCTTATTCCCTGGATGATGGCTTCTCTAATCAGAGGGTAACCTGGGTCTGAAAGTCCGGGGGTTCCGGCATCAGAAACCAAAGCCACATCCTTGCCGTCTTTGAGTAGATTAATGATTCTTGGGATTTTTTGCCTTTCTTTAGGTTGGAAATAGCTGATAAGGTATTTTCTTAATTTGTACCTATTCAAAAGTTTTTTTGTCTGTCGGGTGTCTTCACAAGCTATGAAAGGAACTTCTTTAAGGATTCTTAGAGCTCTTAAGGTTAAATCCTCCAGGTTTCCTATAGGGGTGGCGACGACATACAGATTGCCCCGGGGTTTTTGGTCTGAATTTTCCCCTTGCATTACCTATTTATCCCAATCAAAAGGGAAGAGAAAGTCATGGCCAACTGTTCGTTCGGAGAGTTTGAGAATAGGAGGAAGTTTTCTTTTGAATTCAGAGCTTTTTATGAGAGTGATAATTTTTTCTACGTTCTCCTTCTCGAATCCTAAAGAAATAACCTCATTTTTTGATTTCCTCTTGTCAACCAGATGGAACAGGATTTTATCTATTTTGTCATAAGTAAGCCCCAGTTCTGCCTCGTCTGTTTGCCCCCTCCATAAGCCAGCTGTCGGCTTTTTTTTCAGAATTTTATCAGGGATTCCCAGATAGAGAGCGAGCTGTCGGATTTGAGTCTTATATAAATCACCTAAAGGGTTTATTGCAGAGGCCATATCGCCATAGATTGTTCCGTAACCTAAGAGCAACTCTGTTTTATTGCTTGTTCCTAGAACCAGGGCCTTCTCCCTGGCGGAAAAATCGTAAAGAATGGACATTCTTTCCCTTGCTATTTTGTTTCCTTTTGTGATTCTGTTTCTTGTCGGATATCTAGAGAAGTAGGAATCAATCATGGGAGAGATATCTATAACTCTTGGCTTGATTCCTAAATTCTGAGCGAGGTCTTGAGCACCCTTTACATCCCTGCTGAAGGTCTTTCCATAAGGCATGATAAGGCCGATGACATTTCCTGGTTTTAGAGCTTTTGCAGCGAGAAAAGCGCAAACAGAAGAATCAAGACCGCCAGATATGCCCAAGATTCCTTTTTTATAGCCGAATTTAGATAGCTCCTCCTTGATAAATTTGGTTAGAATTTTTTCCACAAACTGGCCGTTAATCTTCATATTTCCTTACTATCCTTTTGAGTACTTCGAGTATGATTTCAGGCTTATCATCTCTTTTATAGGGCCATTTTTTTCGAATCGTCCGGATTTCATCCAGGTTGATCTCCTTGATTAGAAAATCCTCGTCCACATAGGATGCTTTGGCTATAAGCTCACCAGCAGGGTTGTATATGAAAGAACCACCGGCAAAAGATTTCCCATCTTCAAATCCTGTCCTGTTGCAATAGACGAGGAAAGCGCTGGAGAAGCGAGAAATGGTTTTTCCCATCAGCTCCCACATATGGCTTGTGGTATAGAATTCCTTATCTGAGACCCCTCGTCCTGGAGCCGCACTGATAACGATGATGATCTCTGTGCCTCCAGCGAAAAGACAATAGCTTGCGCTGTAATGGAGAAAATCATAGCATATCATCATCCCTGTATTTCCATAAGGGGTGGTGAAAGTGTTGAAATTTTTTCCCTGGCCAAAATATTTTCCTTCCTCGAACATCCCATAAGTAGGGAGAAAAACCTTTCGGTGGACATGAAGAATTTTTCCTCTTGAGAGAAAAGCACCCGAATTATAAAACAGCCCTCTCTCTTTCTCTTCTACAAAGCCCAGTACAATAGATATCTCTTTGCTTAAAGTTTTAAGTTGACCAAAAAATCTATCTTTCTCGTGATTTAAGGCAACATTCTCGACCAGATCCTTTAAAGTATAACCTGTCAGGCTAAGTTCAGGGAAGATTATAAGGTCTGCATTTTTCTTTTTAGCTTTTTCGATGTATTTTAGATGGAGCCTAAAATTTTTTTCTACGTCCCCCAGATATGGAGAGATCTGAGCTAAGACAATTCTCATGGTTGAATAATTATCACAATTTCTTGTGATTTGCAATTTTGGTTTTTGCAGCTAAAATAAAGAGAATATTTAAAAATTTATTTTATTATGTATAATAAAGCTTATCGACAAAATAGATGGCACTGCCTTAGGATAGCGTAACATATGGAACATATTGGATATTACCTCAAAGAGATTTTCTTTTGTAAGAAAAAAGGAAGACTTACTTTCCGTTATGAGAATGTTCAAAAGTATTTTTTCTTTCAGGATGGGTTTGTTGTTTTTGCCAAAACGAATTGCCCGCAGGAATTGTTGGGAGAAGTCTTATTTAGGTTGGGGAAGCTTTCCGATGAAAATCATTCCAAGATTGATGATTATATCGAGCCTAAGAAAAATATTGGAGAGCTCTTAGTTGAGAAGGGACTGATTTCTACTGAGGATTTGCATGAAGGCTTGAATTATCAAATGAGAGAGATTGTCTTGAACACTTTTTCTCATTTTGATGGAGAATTCAAATTCCAGGAAATGGATGAATTAGCTGAGCAGGAGTTTGGCTCAAAGATCAGTATTCCTGTTTTGATCGAAGACGGCATAAGGCGCATGAAATATGACCCTCACTTGAAAAAATTCATGGAAAAAAAGGCCCCTTTTCCAAAATCAAAAGATTTTTTCTATCGACTGACAGAAGAGGAAAAGGATATATTAAAAATTATCGAAGGCAAGACTGCATCGGTAGCTATTCTGCAATCTTCAGGCATCAATCCCGAACTTTTCTGGAAGAGCCTGTATCTTTTCTATTGTTTGGATTTAGTCGATGTTGAAGCCGAAGAAAATGTTCCTGAACAAGAAAAGGAGAAAAAAGACAGGGATTCCGAGGATTCATACAAAAGAATCGAGGAAGTCGTGAAATTAAGCTTTGATCTCTCAAGCATGAATTATTATCAGATCTTGAATGTTTCTGAGACTAGCTCTCATAGTGAAATAAAGAAAGCATATTTCCAATTAGCTCGAAGGTATCATCCTGATCTTTATGGTCGTGATCTTCCTTCTGACATCAAGGAAAAAATTGAAGATGTTTTTGACAAAATCACGAAGGCTTACCATATCCTTATCGACGAGGAGAAAAAGCACGACTATGATGCTAAGGTTTATTCTGCACCTAAGGAAGACAGAAAGGATCTGTCGAAGAGAGCAGAAGTTAGGTTCCGTCAAGGCAAAACATTGTATGATCAGGGGAAGTATGAAGAAGCTCTCGCCCTTTTAGAAGAAGCCATTAGGCTAAAAACAGATAAAGCGAATTATTTTTTGTTGCTTGCCATGACAGAATCAAAGATACCTTTATTTGCAAAGAAGGCTGAGGAAAATTTCTTGAAAGCAATAAAATTAGGGCAATGGAGCCCGGATGGCTATGTAGGATTAGGATTGCTGTACAAAAAAGAAGGACTTTTTGTGAAGGCTGGGAAGCAGTTTAAAAGAGCATTAAATATAGATCCGGAGAATAAAGTTGCACTCAAGGAATTAGGCTTAGAACAAAAAAATGTGAAAAAGGGGCTGAAAGGAATTTTATCTTTTGAATTGTTTGGAAAGAAGAAGAAATAAGTAATCAGTTAATCAGTTAGTCTGTTAGTCTGTTAATAAGTTCTAAAAACGCTTTTTCATCGAGCGTAGGGATGTTCAGCTCTCGAGCTTGCTGAAGCTTTAAACCAGGTGATTTTCCTGCAATCACATAATTTGTTTTACTGCTGACTGAAGATGTAATTGTTCCGCCAAGGCTTTTAATGATTTTTTTGGCTTCTTCTCTGGAATAGCTGGAGAGCGCCCCAGTTAGAATAAATGTCTGCCCCTCTAAAGGTCTTTCCCCTTGAGCTTCTGACTCTTTGCTGGAAAAATTGAGGCCGGCCTCTCTCAATTTTTTTATTAGTTCGATGTTTTCGGGCTGTTTAAAAAAGAAAACAATACTTTCGGCTACCTTTGATCCAACATCTTCAATCTGGATCAACTCTTCTAAAGATGCATTGGTTAATACATCTAAACTCTTTAAATGTGATGTCATGGCCTGGGCAGTGCGTTCTCCTACATATCTTATTCCCAGGGCATAGATTAAATGCGAGACATCCCTCTGCTTTGATTTTTCAATCTCGTCCAATATATTTTTTGAGCTTTTTGGTCCCATCCTTTCTAGCTGCATAAGGTCTTCGTATTTTAGAGAATAGAGGTCTGGAATTTTTTCAACCAATCTCTTACTCAAGAGCTGATCAACAATAGCCTTGCCTAACCCATCGATATTCATCGCTCTTCGTGAGGAATAATGGAGAAGAGATTCTTTCAATTTCGCAGGGCATGATGAATTCGTACAGCGTGCAATTGCTTCCCCTTCTGGCTTAAATGCTGACGAATGGCAGACTGGACAGGAGGAGGGGAATACGAATTTAAGTTCTTTGCCAGTTCGTCTTTCTTTCATTACAGAGACAATCTTTGGAATGACATCTCCGCTGCGTTCGATGAGAACATAATCGCCGATTTTTATGTCTTTTCTTTTGATTTCATCCTCGTTGTGGAGGGTAGAACGGCTTATGGTTATTCCCGAGAGCTTAACAGGATCTAAAATAGCCACAGGAGTCAAAGCACCAGTTCTTCCAACCTGGATAATAATATCTTTTATTTTAGTTGTGGTTTGCCTGGCTGGAAATTTATATGATATGGCCCAGCGGGGAAACTTGGCAGTGCTACCCAGGAGCTTTTGCTTCTCAGTTGAGTTGACTTTTATCACGATCCCGTCAACATCATAGTCAAAGTTGTCCCTTTGTTCGAGCCACTCATCGTAATAGGATATGACTTTCTCCAATGAATTACAGAATCGGGAATTTGGATTTGTTTTAAAACCAAGTACTGTCAGGGTTTTCAGATTTTCCCATTGGCTTTCTTTTTCTTTTTTTTCAATGAAAATGGAATAAAGAAAAATATCAAGCTCCCGCGATGCCACTTCTTTTGGATCGAGCATGCGAATAGACCCTGCTGCTGCATTTCTCGGATTAGCAAAAAGAGGTTCACCTTTTTCTGCCCGTTCTTGGTTAATTTTTCGAAAAGATTTAAAGGGTAAATAGATTTCACCCCTTACTTCAACTTCTTGAGAGTTGTTAATCGTGAGGGGAAGGCTCTTGATTGTCTTGACACTTGTTGTGACGTCATCCCCCCTGAACCCATCACCCCTAGTTACTGCTTGAGAGTACTTTCCATCCTGATATATTATGGAGATGCCCAGGCCGTCTATTTTTAGCTCAGCAACATATTCATTTTTTTTTGCTGGAATGATTTTTTCTATTCTCTTTTTGAACTCTTCTAATTCTTCGACGCTGTAACAGTTGTCCAGGCTTAGCATTGGAGTGCTGTGTTCAACTGATACAAATCCTTCAAGGGGTTGTTCACCCACTCTCTGCGTGGGAGATTCAGGTGTAATTAATTCAGGGTGTTGTTTTTCGAGTTTTTGAAGCTCTTTAACAAGAAGGTCAAAATCATAGTCTGAGATTTGAGGGTCGTTGTCTACGTAATATTTTTTTTCGTGGCATCTTATTTCTTCTCTCAGCTTTTCGATTTTTTTCACGACTTCTTTATGAGAGTGAGACATACTCATTCTTTTCTCTCAAATTATAAAGCAAGACAGGATAGACAGGAAAGACATATTTTGTTTAAGGTTTAAAGTTTGAGGTATTTATATTTTTCATTTAGTATTAAACATTCAACATTAAATCAAACTAACGAGACAAACGAGATAAACTAGATAAACTGGAATACTGAGTAACTGGTAGTAAAAGGCCTTATTTTATTCCTAATCTTTCTTTGGTTTTATCAATAAGTTTATTAAATTTATCTAAAACTGCATTTTGCTCGGCTTCAATTTCTTGAATGCTCTTTTGTTCAGCTTCGATTTTATCCAGTATTGACTTCATTTCTTTTTTTTCTGCGTCGGATAGATCTTCTTCATCTTTCTCTCCGAATTTCTTGTTGAAGGAATTGGTGAGTTCTTCTAGTTTTTTGCTTCTGGTTTCGAGTTCTTTTATTTTTTCGTTGTATTTAAGGTCTTTTTTTGACGTGAAAAAAAGGCTCTCTGCCATCTGCATGGCTTTTTTTGAGTTGGCTGGAGAAAGGAAGCTGGCATCGAGCAAATATTTTATCGCTTCATCAGAAAAAGAAGGATTTTTTTTGGCCTTTCCAGCTAGGATAATCCCTATGTTATAGGCAATATCACCGCTCTTTTGTTTCATATAGGCTTGTCTGTAGTTTGAAAGTGCTTCTTCTCTTTTCCCGTTTCTGTGCAAAGTTTTAGCATAGAAGTATATGCTGGCAAAATCTTTTAAAACAGAAGCAGTAACTTTAAACGCTTTTTCAGCTTCTTTATAGGATTTGAAATCGTAAAGGGATTTTCCTATCCTTTTCAGGTCTTTCGCGATCTGGGGATTCTTTAAGATGTTATAGGAATTTATATAGGAATCAACAGCTCCTCTTAAATTTTTTGCCTTTTCTAGAGCTTGCCCGTGGACATAGTAACCTGCTCCAATAAACTTATTCCACTGAGCCGGAGTTATAGTAGTAGAACTTTTAGTCTTATTAGCCTTTGCAATATTTACAGCATTCATGGCATAGTTTTTTGCTTTTGCCAAGTTTTGACCAAGTGTATTGTAGCTTCCTGCGACTGCGATTAAGATCTGATACTTGGTGTAATCATCAAATCCACCTAGCTCCAGAGCTTTTTCTCCGCATTCTACAGTTTCTTTGGGTGTCTTACCCTTGTAGGGAGTGAGACAGAGGTTGACGTAAACAAAATTTTCGTTCTGCGTTCCTTTTCCTTCCCATTTTGTAATATATTCTTTTAAAAGTTGGATTCTTTGTTCAACGTCTTTTGTTGTAACGGCTTTGATGTAGTCTTGGTTAGCATCGTTGTTTTGAGCAGATAAGAAGGAAAAAATAAAGAGAATTAAGGT
>DAOVDU010000089.1 GCA_030669305.1 Candidatus Aminicenantota bacterium | reverse complement strand
ATATCAGAAAAACAAGCAAATTTACTACTTCTCTTTTTTGCATGCCTCCCCAGATTTTTTGTCCTTCCTTAAGCCAATAATTAGAAAAAGCATTCCAGTCAGGCCTATCAGAATAATATTTCTTAATCTTTTCTAGGAATTCATGTTCCTTTTCGGATAGAGCATTGATATCAATTTTTTTGTTTTCTAAAGTTTCATAAAAATTTTTCATAATTTACCTTCAAAAGTTCAACTTTTCCAGCTGCTTCAAAATAAATATATTTTTGTCGAAAAATAACTCCTTCCTCCTTGAGAAAATCTTTTAGCCTTCTCAGTTCTTTTTTTGGAACTGCAAGAATATACTTACGGGATAAATCTACAACTTCCAGTCCTGTATCGGAGTCCTTGTAGCTCCCTTTATAATAGCCTGGGGCAAGAGTCCAAGCTCCAAAGTTGACATAAAGCTTTTTTTGATACTGGGTCCAACGAGTTGCTGGGTGAAGTCTGCCATTTCCGATGTCCTTATCTTCATACAAAGGAATAAAGAATGATGTCTGAATAAACTTTATTTTTACTGTCATGTTATTATTAATATATGCTTGACTTATTGTCAAGTATATTATTTTTGTTTTTTATGTTGTGTGATTCTGTTTCTGTGTCAATTATAGAAGACGTGGATTTTTGGATATTTTATCAATAAAAAGAGAATGATTTTTTAAATTTGAGAGATACTTTAATTATTCAATTTGTAATTTGTTTTGATTACTCGCCATTTCCGTTGTAAAATACAAAATGAGGGGAAGTGAATTGGCAAGAAAAATAACAGGTCTGTTTGCCCTGACATTTTTGTTCCTCGTTCCAAGGCTTTTCTCCCAAGAGAATAATGTGAGAGTCATTGCTGAAAATGCCCCTATTTATGCTGAAGCCAGTATTTATAGTTACAAAATCGAAACTGTAAAAAAAGGAACTGTTCTTGCTTTATTTACCACAGGACCAATCAAGCAAACTTGGTTTTATGTGTTTTATCATTCCCAAAGATGGAAATCCAAGGTGACAGGCTTTATTCAGGCTTCTTTGGTTGAAAGAATTTCTGAAAAGCCAGAGGCTGTTGCCAAGGAGAAAAAAGAGAAAAGGCAGGAAGTAAAAAAGAAAAAGGCTGCAATAGTATCTGTACCCCCGCATAGAGCCTTTGTTCTTCTTGAGGTCAAAGAGAAAGGAAAAAAACCGCGAGTTTTTGCACTCCTACCCAAGATAACGCCTGCTGTTGAAAAAATCAAAGAAAGAAAAAAACCTGTGAAAAAAGAAGAAAAAACAGAACCAGTCGTTATCCTTCCTGAAAAGATTTTCGTTCAGTCAGAAATCAAAAAGCAAAAGGCAGAAACAAAAAAAGAGGGGAAGGCCCAGGTAGTTCCCCCTAAGCCAAAAGCAAAAAAGCAAGAGATACCAAAAAAATCTGTACCTTCTCAGGAAAAGGCCAAAGAGCAACAAATACTAACAGAAAGGCCGCCTACGATCGCAGAGCCAAAACAACCACCCAAAAGTCCGTTGCTGACTATGAGTCTCGGTTATGGGCCTTCTCTAGGAAGTGGTATAGGCGGATTTATTCAGTTGAATACTCGCGCTGGTTTTTCTTTGCATATAGGGGCGGGATATTATCCGACTTCCTATTTCTATTCGGAATATGATTGGGTGAAAAATAGAGTCCTTTATAGCGCTGGAATAAAGTATTATCTCCCTTTTGGGAACAATCGGATTCGTCCCTATCTGGACCTTCAATATGGAGGAATTAGCATTGAAGCTGTCCGTATCGTTACCGAAATATGGTATTACAATTATACCTATGAAAATATACAAAAGACTTTGATGGGCCCCTCTCTACTTGCAGGGATAGAAATAAAAATGGGAGCTTTAGGATTAAACGGGGCTTTGGGACTTTCTTATAATACGACTGAATGGGATTATTTAGTAAGGGACTATTTCTTGACAGGGGATGTGGGGTTGTTGATTTATTTTTAAAAAAAGACATATAGGCGAATTTAGCGGCTTAGGGGAGAGGCGATTGAGAAATTACGGACTGACCTCCTATTCTATTGTGTACCGTCCCCCATAGAAAAAGTTGCTTGTCCTACTTTTTTTGAAGTAAAATGGACTCTCATGATTGTGGAGAAGGCAAACTACCAGACTTTGAAAAGATTTGCCCTTGATCAGGGATTTTCGCTGTTCGGGGTGGCTGATATAACAAGCATTAAGGAAGGATTCAACCTCGATAAGAACATAACGGCCAAGTTCGACAGGGCAATTTCGCTCGGGAAAAGGCTTTTAGATTCTGTCATAGAGGACATAAAGGACAGGCCGACCGCCCTTTATTTCCATCATTACCGGCAGCTTAATTTTTTCCTCGATAGAGGAGCCTTCCTGATTGCCTCTTACATCCAGGACCTTGGATCCCAGGCTCTCCCTATTCCAGCATCCCAGATCATAGACTGGGAGAAACAGAAGAGCCATGTTTCCCACAAGAAGGTAGGGTATTTAGCCGGATTGGGCTGGATAGGGAAGAACAACCTTCTTGTCAATCCGGAATTGGGAGCGAGATTCCGGTTGGTTACTGTTTTGACCGACATGCCGCTTGAAACGGATATGCCGCTGGAGGCAGGCTGCGGTTCCTGCATAGAATGCCTGGCTCCTTGTCCGGCTCAGGCTATAAAGGAGAGGAAAGAGGATTTTGACCACTGGGCGTGTTTCGATAAGCTGAAAGAATTCAGGAAGATGGGAATTGTTGGTCAGTACATCTGCGGTGTGTGTGTCAGGGCATGCAAAGGCAGTAGAAATAAATAAATTAAAAATAAAAAAGGAGTGACAGGGAGAGGGGGAGACAAGGAGAGGGGGAGACATTGCAAGTGTGCAGTGAGGAGTGAGGAGCAAGAAACGGAGAAACGGAGACAAACTTAGATAAACCAGACAAACTTAAACAAACCAATTAACCGGTGATTGTTGCTTGCTTAATGGACAGAGTAGATGTTTTTTTTGGAAAGGACGAAACAGACAGAACAGGCGGAACAAAGCGAATAGACTTGTTCGCGATTTGCCTGCATGTGCGCCTGCGTGTGCGTACTGGCAAAAAGGCATACGCAGACAGGCACATGAAGACAGGGAATTTGGGATTTGGATATTGTAATTTGATTCATGATGTTTTACTCAAGAGGCTTGTTTTGCAATCTTGAAAGTTCTATAGATGTTTTAGAGTTGACTGTTTTATTTTTTCCAGATTTTTTTGCCCTAAACAATGCTTTATCTGCAAGATTGATCAATTCAGTTGCAATTTTTTCATAGCTTGCAGGGTATATCTTCTTCGTTATGCCTTTTCTAGAAATGCCGTCTTCATAATAACAGTGGGCTATTCCCACGCTTATTGTTTTTTGAATAACATTCTCTTCTTGTCTAAACTTTATGTTCTGAAAAGTACTCCTTATCCGCTCCGCCACTATTGTTGCCTCGGGTTTGGTTTGTCCTGGCAATATTATGGTAAACTCGTCTCCGCCAAACCTTGAAGCCCAGTCTCCGATGGCAAATTCGTCTTCCCCAAATTTTGAATACCAATCCCCATCTCTGTCTTTTCGGATATTCAAGGAAATGACGCGGGCAATTTCTTTGATGATTTCATCTCCTTCCAGGTGGTGGTATGTATCATTGTATGGCTTGAAATCGTCAATATCGATCATGATGAGTGATAGAGAGCTTCTGAAATTTTCTGCTGCTTTGATGTATACTGGCAGTTTCTGGTTAAAATATCTCCTGTTGTACAGGCCTGTGAGTTCATCTGTGACAGAGAGGCGTTTCACTTCTTCTTGTAATTTTCTTCTCTCTGTAATGTCTTCGACAACTGTATCGTAATACATGACTTTTCCGGAACCTTCCCTGATGGCAGATGGAGTAATGGATGCCCAGAATGTTTTGCCATCTTTTTTTCTCAAAAGGAATTCTTTGTTTTTTCCAACACCATCTTGTTCAATTTTCTGTATGAAAAAGCTGTTAGCCTCAGGATTGTGATGCAGATCAGAAGTTTTTAGGCTGAGAAGTTCCTCAGGATCACTATATTCGAACATTTCTAAAATGGCTGGATTGACTTCAAGGATTTTCCCGTCGGGCGTAGCCCTGAAGATTCCTACTCTAATGTTGCTTATCAGTTCCCGGTATTTTTTTTCTGATTCGTTTATTATTTTGGCAAGAGCCCGTTTCTGGATTATCTCCGATATCAGGTTTGCAAAAAACTCCAAAGGTCTTACTGTCTCTTCGGTGGGGACTATGCCGCTTTTTGAGTCATCCACAGAAATAATTCCAATAACCTGGCCTTTCGTATCTATCATGGATACAAGGAGATTATCTTCCCTGTGCCAGCAGCCTTCCTCGCTTGGGTATGTTTGCTCTCCGGGTATAACTGCTTCTCCGTCAAGAATGCTTATTAAGTGATGAGGAATATAACAGGATTGATTCCCGATTTTTATGCCTCGTTTGAAATATTTCAAAAATTTTTCCTTGGGCATTTCGACTTTTTTTACCCTTTCTAAATCTTCCTCTTTGACTCCCTTGTGACCGATTATTTCTCTATACGGAGGGTCGTCAATAAAATAGGAGATGAGTACTCTGTTAAAGTCCGAGATTTCTACAACAGCCTGGGAAATATATTCAAAGAGCTCCTCTTCATCTTCTATGGATAATACAGCTGCAGATATATTTAAAAATCTTTCAATCTGCCAATTCATTTCTTTTATTTTTTCTTCAGCTTTTTTTCTGTCTGTTATATCTATAACTGTGGCCACGGCGATAGGTTCTTGCCCGGATAGAACCACAGGAAAAACAGAACCTAAAACACGTTTTGTCTCTCCTTTCTTTGTGGTTATCGACCATTTCATAAGAGGCGAAGGTTTATTCTTTTTTAAGATATCTTTGATAAGATTTTTGAATCCTGTGTCCTCGGATTCGGATAAAAGGAAACCCTTAAAGCTTTTCTCTTTAACCTGGGCCTCAGCGATTCCAAACAGTTTTTCTGAGAATGGATTCCAGAAAAGAACTTCCCCGTTTTTGTTATATCCCTGGATGGAAATATTCGGTACGTTATCTATGATGGCCTTGAGTTTTGCCTTGGAATTTTCAATCTCTTTATAGGCCAGATTGAGGTCCTCAGTTGCCTTCTTGTGTTCTGTAATATCGGTCAGGATTCCCGTGACGCCTACAGGCTGATTGTTTTCCAACATCACCCGGATAGAACCGCGGACATGTCGAACCTTGTTGTCTTGTTCTAACAGCCGAAATTCGAAAGTCTGCATATGCCCATTAAGAGCATCCTTTAGAATCTCTGACAGTCTGGGCAGGTCTTCTGGATGAACATAGCTGGAGAATGGCTTGCCTGTGAGTTTATCCGCTTTATAGTCGGCGTATAGCTCTACGGCTGGGCTTATATATGTGATGATTCCTTCAGTGTCCAGAGAGAAGATTACATCTGTAATGTTTTCCACAAGAACGCGGTGTTTTTCATCCGACTCCCGGAGGGCTTTCTCCATTTTCTTGCGATCTGTAATGTCTCGAATGATTCCCATGTCTGCCGGCTGGCCTTCGTATTGAATAACCCCGCCGGAAATTTCAATGTATTTAGTTGTCCCATCCTTGCAAATAATCGTGGTTTCATATATTGGGGGGACTTCTTTGTTTGCCATGCGCAATTTATATCTTTGGGCAAGGAGTTCCTTGTCTTCTGAAGGCAGCCAGTCAAAAAGGCGCTTGCCTATGAATTCATCTTGGGGATAGCCAAAAGTCTCTGTGACTGCTTTATTTGCAAACTTGCAGATGCCGTCTTGTACAATGATAATCCCATCCTTTGCGCGTTCTACAAGGGACGAATATTTTTTTTCTGACTCTTGTAGAGCATCTAATACTTTCTTCCGTTCAGTGATGTCTCTGGCGACTCCGCGGAGGGCAACAATCCTGCCTTTTTGATCTTTGATGGATTTTATATGGATATCAAAAGGAATGCTGATTCCGTTTGATGAGATGATTTCGACTTCAAAAAAAGGCATATGGCTTCTTTCTGAAAAATCGTTCAAGATTTTTTTGACAGTATCGTGGTACTCTGGGGCCACGAATTTCTGCAGATTGCCTTGAAGCACTTCAGAAAGGGGATGTCCTGTTATTTTTTGGGTGGCCTGGTTGAGGAACAGAAAGTTGCCCTTAAGATCAATGATGAAAATTATGTCAGGAGCATGTTCAACTATAGTACGGTAGGTTTCTTCAAATTCATGGATGAGGCCTTTCGAAGAGAGATATTTTGCGAATTTCACATCCGGTGAAATAGATATTTCTTTATGGCTCGCCATATTTATGTGTCCAAAAACCTTAAAATTCAATCTTTTTTTATAAATGTAAGAGATAGGGGGAAAGATGTAAATCGCCTTATGGGATGAAATTTGGAGGGATATTGTTGTTTTCTTTTTCACCGCAAAAGGCGGTATCCCTCACCCCTTTAAGCTAATCAGAAGAGCTCAAAGCTGAGAACAGTGAGGAGTAAGGAGTAAGGAGTGAGGAGTAAGGAGTAAGAAACGGATACAAACTCAGATAAAATTAAACAAACTCAAACAAACCAGAAAAACCGAATAGACCGAATAAACGGATTAGACTGAACAGACCGATTTTATGTCTTGCCAGCGAAGCGTTGTCTTGCCAATTTATGTTGTCTTGCTCTTCTTACACGCGATCCAAATTTCTGTCTTTGCGGTTTCGGCCGTTGCGTCTGGGGATGTTATACTCAAGAATTTCCCCAGTATCGGGCCATCTTGTTCATAATTATTCGCTTCCATCCATTCATATATACTGGTAATGGTTTCACCGGTTGTCTCATACGGCCCGACATGAGTAGCTACAGCCACGAGCTTATGTTCCCACAGCTTTTTTTCTAAGGGTGTTTGAGGCAATGCTTGAGCTGTTACTGGAAATCCAACTTCCCATTCCAACTCAGCAGGCTCAACTTCATCCGGGCTGTTGTAGTAGATTGAAATCATCGGTCCTTGTGGATATATGTTTTGGCTTTTCATGGTTGGCATCAGCAAGTTTATGATTTTTTCCATATCTGTATAAGGCCCTTTATGTTTGATGCAGCAGTAGGCAAAAGGCGAAACTTCTTCAATAGTTACAGCGATCTTATTAGAAGCGCTCACATGATTGCTGACAGCCAATGTTGCCGAAAAGATCACAAGAATGATTGATAGTAGTAAAATTGTTTTTTTCAATTTCCCCTCCTTCAGAGAGAACATATCGTCATTCTCCGTTTTTGTTTATAAGAGGATAATATAATAGAAAGCCGAAAAATTCAAACAATCTCAATAAGTTCAGTTTATCAGTTAGTCAGTTAATCAGTTAGCCTGCTAATCAGTTAATCAGTTTGTCAGTTAATCAGTTTGTCAGTTAATCAGTTTGTCGGTTATTTTAATTGGTTCTCTTCCATATTGTGTGGGTAAGACATTTCTCGAGACATCAAAAGAAAATATTCGGGGATGGATGAAGCGACCATTGAAGATTTAGCCTTTCCGAGCCGTTCTTTGAGGGAACCCGACGCAGTCGGGTCAGAGGACTGTTTGAGCACGGTAGAGTCAAC
>DAOVDU010000106.1 GCA_030669305.1 Candidatus Aminicenantota bacterium | reverse complement strand
GCATTTTCTTAAAGAAGTTACATGTATTTCTTTATGGAATGTAAAGAGCGTTTTTTGATCTAAAAACTCTGTAACTCTTTGACTTAGCTTGAGTTACAGAAATGCTGAGTTAAAATTTAAATAGATCAGGAGTCGGCCTATGGAAGAAAAAATTAAAGCCAGAGTTATGGATTCCCGCAAAATAAAAAGAGCAATCCAGCGAATGACAACTGAAATCATCGAACGCAACCGCAATTTAACTAATTTAGTTGTCATCGGAATCAGAACAAGAGGTATTTATCTGGGGAAAAGGATATCAAAATTGATAAAAGAATTGGAAAACACAGACATTCCTGTTGGAGTTTTAGATATAACTCTCTACCGTGATGACTTTTCAGAGCTTGAAGCTCAACACATGGTAAAAAAGACGGAAATAGACTTTTCTGTTGGCGACAAGGATGTTCTCCTCGTCGATGACGTGCTTTTTACTGGAAGAACAATCCGTGCAGCTATGGACAGTCTGATTGACCTTGGTCGCCCTAGTAGCATTCAACTTCTTGTCCTGATTGACCGCGGTCATCGTGAGCTGCCTATAAGGGCTGATTATGTAGGAAAAGTGCTTCCAACTTCAAAGCGGGAAATGGTTCATGTTCAACTTAAAGAAATCGATAAAAGCGATGAAGTTCTCATAACCGAGCCGGCTGAGATAAAATAGGAGAGAAATATTGCCTTTTAACCATAAGCATCTTCTGGGCACTCAATTCTTATCACCTTCTGATATTACAACCGTACTCGATACAGCCGAGTCCATGTTAGAAATTTCTACTCGAGAAATAAAAAAAGTCCCTACTTTAAGAGGAAAAACTATTATAAACCTCTTTTTCGAACCGAGCACGCGAACCAGAAGCTCTTTTGAGATGGCAGCAAAAAGATTGAGTGCAGATATTATAAACTTTAGTAAAGAGACCAGCAGCATGGTTAAAAAAGAGAGCCTTAAGGATACAGTTCTCAACCTTGAGGCGATGAACACAGATGCTTTAATCATCCGGCATTCTTCTTCAGGAGCTTTACACTTTATCAGCACCTTCTGTAAATCCCACATCATCAATGCCGGAGATGGCGCGCATGAACACCCCACCCAAGCCCTTCTTGATGCCTTTACCATAAGACAAGAAAAAAAGAACATTGAAGGCCTGAGAATACTTATTGTAGGCGATATTCTTCACAGTCGTGTTGCTCGGTCTAATATCTTCCTTCTGAAAAAGTTAGGAGCTGAGGTTACTCTGGCAGGCCCTCCTCCTCTTGTCCCAGAAGAATTTAAAAAATTTGGTGTTGATATTGACTTCAACCTCGGTAGAGCATTAAAAGGAGCTGATGTTGTCATGATGTTGAGAATTCAACTGGAAAGACAACAAAAAAATCTTTTCCCTTCCATTCGAGAATATCGAAATCTCTACAGTTTAACTAGAAAAAGATTCCGATCGGCTAAAAAGAACGCCATTATTATGCATCCTGGCCCAATCAATAGAGGAGTAGAAATCTCAGCCGATTTAGCTGATTCAGCCAAATCTCTCATACTCAAACAGGTTGAAAACGGAATAGCGGTAAGGATGGCAGTTCTGTACCTTTTATTAGGAGGTAAAGAGCGTGAAATTACTGATTAAGAATGGGAGAGTCATCGATCCAGCTTCCGGAACAGATGATACGTTAGACATCTTGATTGAAAGAGGAAAAATTGTCGATATAAAAACTAAAATTGATGGAGATGGACCAAAAATTATTGATGCTTCAAGACTTGTTGTTGCTCCAGGTTTCATCGACATTCACACTCATCTTCGAGAACCAGGCCAGGAAGATAAAGAAACTATACACACTGGCTCTCTTGCAGCGGCCAAAGGAGGTTTCACTTCTGTTGCCTGCATGCCTAATACAACCCCTGTCAATGATAATCGAGGCATTATTGAATACATTCTATCTGAGGCAAAGAAAAGCGCTGTGGTCAATATATTTCCTATTGGGGCTGTTACAAAAGGTCAGAAAGGCGAAGAACTCACAGACATGGCTGATATGGTTGATGCCGGGGCTGTCGCATTTTCCGATGACGGCCTCCCAATCATGAACAATTATCTTATGCGCCGGACATTAGAATACTCCAAACTATTGAACATACTCATCATCGACCACTGTGAAGACACAAATCTGAGCAGTGGAGGAGTAATGCATGAGGGGTATTATTCGTATCTATTAGGCTTAACAGGTATTCCCTCCTTCTCAGAGGAAATTATGGTGTCTCGTGATATCATACTAGCAGAAAAAACAGATGCGAGAATTCATATCGCTCATTTGAGTGTAAAAGGAGCTGCTGAGCTTGTTAGAGAAGCAAAGAAAAAAAAGCTTAAAGTCACAGCAGAAGTGACCCCTCATCATCTTTTTTTGACAGACGCTTCTCTCGAAAATTTCGACACAAACCTAAAAGTAAATCCTCCTCTTAGAACCAAAGACGATGTTAAAGCTTTAATCGAGGCTGTAAAGAACGGGGTTGTTGATGTTTTTGCAACTGACCATGCTCCCCATACCCCTGATGATAAGGAAGTAGAATTAGATCAAGCACCGTTTGGTATAAATGGCTTGGAGACTGCCGTCTCTTTATTCCTTGATAAACTCGTTCATAAAAATATTATTTCACTTCAAAAATTTATTGAGATGATATCCACAAATCCAGCCCTGATTCTAGGTTTCGAAAACAAGGGCAGAATTTGTATTGGTGCAGACGCTGATTTTACTATCCTGAATCTTCGTAAAGAAATTATTGTCGATGTTAATAGATTCAAATCCAAAAGTCGGAACAATCCTTTCCATGGCTGGAAACTAAAAGGCGCTCCAGAAATGACAATAGTAGGAGGAAAAATCGTTTATCCCTTCTAATCTAATATTAGAGAAAATACCGAGACGTGAAATAAATACTAACCCATGCTCTTCATTTTCATAGTTCGTTAATAGCAAATCAGCCAGGAGAAATTATTAAGAGATAAGCAATTCTTAATGTTTAAAAAAGCCAAAAATACTTGAAGAACAGTCGAGAGATTCTTAAATGAAAACAAATCTTACTCAATTTGAAAGAAAAATAGACTATTTCTTCCGAAATAAAGGCCTCCTACTCCAAGCTTTAACACACAGTTCTTACGCCTACGAAAACCAGCAAACGGATATTTCGGATAATGAAGTCTTAGAATTCCTTGGAGATTCAGTATTAGGCCTATTAATCGCTGATTTTCTCTGCACAACCTATCCAGAGCTTTCCGAGGGGGAGCTCTCCAAACTCAAATCTGCATCAGCAAGCACTTCTTCTCTATGCTTCTTTGCTAGGAAGATAAAACTCGATAAAAATATTCTGCTTGGCAAAGGTGAAGAAAAAAGCGGGGGTAGAAAAAAAAAGACAATCTTAGCCGGAGCATTTGAAG
Source organism: Candidatus Aminicenantota bacterium (assembly GCA_030669305.1). Lineage (GTDB taxonomy): Bacteria > Acidobacteriota > Aminicenantia > Aminicenantales > Aminicenantaceae > DAOVDU01. The sequence goes on along the minus strand of DAOVDU010000106.1, from coordinate 1,607 downwards.
CGTTGATTGCAGCAATTTATTTAGATGGAGGAATCGAAGAAACAAGAATTTTCCTCCTCAGTCATTTGAAATCTTCATTTAAAAGAATTAACGTTAAAAAATTCCTGATCAATAACTATAAATCTGCTCTACAAGAATATTTCCAGAAAGAAAATCTCCGGGCACCAGTTTATAAAATGGTCACAACAAAAGGTCCAGACCATAAAAAAAGCTTTATTGTAGAAGTTTTCTTAGAAAACAAATCTTTGGCCAAGGCAAAAGGTCATTCCAAGAAAGATGCCGAGCAAAGGGCAGCTCAAAAAGCTCTGAAAAGCCTTCTTGGAAAAAAAATCAAGGGCTTAACTTCAGATACATTTCTCTTGAAGAAAAAATCATGATCGAATCTTACACATTCGGTTGTATGGTTATTGATGGCCAGACTTATACATCCGATCTCATCATATTTCCTCACAAAATAGAATCCTCCTGGTGGAGAAAATCAGGCCACAAACTCTGTCTCAGGGATATAGAAGATATCCTCGAAGAAAAACCTGGAGCTCTTATTATTGGCACCGGTTTTATGGGTCTAATGAAAGTGGAAGAAGAAGTCAAACAATACACTCAGTCAAAAGAAATAGATCTCATAATCGAAAAAACCAAAAAGGCCGTTCAAAGCTTTAACGAACTATCAACCAAAAAAAAGACTATAGGTGCCTTTCATTTGACTTGCTAAAAAGCTGCCTTTTCTTCTGTGTCTGTATAACCATGGTGTATGGCTAAAATGATAAAGTGTTCAAGATGTAAAACGAAAAAAGCCAAGAGATACTGTATAGCTCTAGGAGAGTCCTTGTGCAGTCTCTGCTGTGGATTACTTAGGGAAAAAGAAATTCACTGTCCTCCACAATGCCTTTATCTGGCAAAACATAAACCCTACCAGGAAAAAAGAACAATCACAAAAAAGCAAACTTCTTTGTCAACGCCTTCCTCATTTGAAGAAGACATTTTAAATGATGAGAGAATGGCTTGGCTAGCTTATTCTATCGAAATGCCCTTAAAAGAATTCGGAGAAAAAAACGACTCATTTACAGATAAAGATGCCATTTTAGCTTTAGAATATGCCCGGGAAAAGATAGCAAAACACAAAGGACTTCTTCTCATGCCCGACGAATGGATAAAGCCCCAGAATGATATTGGAGAATCCGTCTATCAAAATATTGAGAAATGCCAATATGAGCAAAGGATTATACTCTCAGGAAGTCCGCAAACATACAAAAAAGAGGAAAAAATCAACTGCCTGGATAGAGTTATCCTTTCTATCAAATATTACGCCAAGGAAAACTATGAAGGAAGGAATTATATTCAGCGACTTCTCGAGCGTTTTGAAAAAATTGATGAACTATCACGCCAGAAGAAAGTCTTTACTATCACTTAACTCCAAAACAAATTAGTTTAAGGTTTAAAGTTTAAGGTTTAAAGTATTTTTATTTTAGGATCATCTCCAAAAGAGTTGGTAGGATCATAAGGATTCAAGGGGTCAAGGGGTCAGGGATTCGAGTGAAATGCTTAAGAATTACAAAGAATTAAAAGTTTGCACAGGAGGGAATAGGAGAGGTTGAGAGGATGCTCAA
>DAOVDU010000004.1 GCA_030669305.1 Candidatus Aminicenantota bacterium | reverse complement strand
TTTGAGCATCCTCTCAACCTCTCCTATTCCCTCCTGTGCAAACTTTTAATTCTTTGTAATTCTTAAGCATTTCACTCGAATCCCTGACCCCTTGACCCCTTGAATCCTTATGATCCTACCAACTCTTTTGGAGATGATCCTCTAATATAAAACCAATGAAATGAAACAGACTAACCGACTAATAGATACTATTTCGCCTCGGCCCAATTGATTCCCCATCCCAGATGTACTTTTAAAGGCACTTTTAAGGGGAAAACATTCTCCATTCTTTCTTTAACTAGCGCCTCTATTTCTTCACATTCCTCTTTTGGTGCCTCGAAAACAAGCTCATCATGTACTTGGAGAATCATTTTACTCCTTAGATTGTGCTTTCTGATCTCGTGCCAGATGTCGATCATTGCTTTTTTTATTAAGTCAGCAGCTGTGCCTTGAATCGGTGTGTTAAGAGCGATACGGCGTCCTGCCTGTTGGACAGATTTATCTTTATGCTTGAGCTCAGGGACCTGCCGCTGCCTTCCAAAGAGAGTTTCTGAGAATCCTTTTTCCCTTGTTTCGTTTACAATCTTTTCCAGGAATTCCTTCACTAGAGGGAATTTTTCATAATATAGATAAATAAATTTCTGGGCTTCAGAATTGGAAGTCCCGAGTTCTTTTGCCAGAGAAAAGGCGGATGCCCCGTATACGATACTGAAATTGATTATCTTAGCTCTCCTGCGCTGTTCCTCCTTGAAGAGAGCTGCGGAGCTTCCAAAAACCTGATCTGCTGTTTCTTGGTGGATATCCCGGTCGTGGAGAAAAGTCTCGATTAAAACGGGATCTTCGGAAAGATGCGCCAAAACCCTGAGTTCTATTTGCGAATAATCGGCCGAGAGAAAGAGATGGTCCGGCGCAGGGATGAAAGCCTGACGGAATCTCTGTCCCCATTCCCCTCTAACCGGTATGTTTTGGAGGTTCGGATCACTGCTGGACAGTCTTCCTGTAGCCGCCACTGTCTGATTGTAAGAAGTGTGAATTCTCCCTGTTTCAGGGTTGATAAGAAGAGGAAGAGAATCAGCATAGGTTGACTTGAGTTTTGCAAGCTGCCTGTATTCGAGGATATGTTTAGCTATAGGAAAATCCTTGGATAATTCTTGAAGGACATCAAAACCAGTAGAATATCCCTTAGTAATTTTTGTCCTTCGGGATGGAGGAAGTTTTAATTTATCGAAAAGGATATGTGCGAGCTGTTGTGGAGAGTTGATGTTGAATTCTCCACAACTGAATGAGTAGATTTTCTTTTTTAGACGATTAAGTTCCTCCTGAAGCTCTGCAGACAACTTTATTAAGGCTTCAGAATCAATCCTTACACCTGCAATTTCCATATCAGCAAGAACTTCAATAAGGGGGAGTTCGATTTTTTTGTAAAGGGTGTCCAGTTTTTTTTCTTGGAGGTTAGGCCAGAGCATTGAGCTAAGTTGAAGAGCAACATCTGCATCCTGGCAGGCATAAGGAGCTACCTGCTTGATATCTACGGCATTCATTGTGACTTCATTCTTCCCTTTCCCTACAATATCATGGTAAGGGATGGTTCTGACCTGGAGATAGGTTAAGGCTAGCTTGTTTAAATTGTGTTTTCCCCAGTTTGGCTCTAAGAGATAGGAAATTACCATTGTATCTAGATCTATACCTTGAAGAGAAATTCCTTCTCTTTTAAGAACGATATAATCATATTTGATGTTTTGTCCTATTTTTTTTATCCTGGAGTCCGTAAGAATCTCTTCAAGAAGGCGGAAGGCTTTTTCTTTTGGAATTTGTTTTGGGGCATTGGGGTAATCATGGCGAAGAGGAAGGTAGAAAGCTTTACCTGGTATTATGGCAAAAGACACCCCAACTAACCGGGCTTGTGTTGGGAATGGACTGTCTGTTTCAGTATCGAGGGAGACGGATTTTGCTTTTTTTATTTGAGATATCAGGTTGCATAGAGATTTTTCTTCTAAGATATAGTTATATTTTTTTTTAATTCCTTGTGGCTTCTTCAGATATTCAGATATAAGGGAAGAAAATCCTAATTCTTGAAAGAGCTGGGTCAGCTCTTTATAGTTTGGCTCGGATACAGAGAGTTCTTGCAGGCTGAGTTTTATGTTTAATTCTTTATAGATTGTTACTAATTGGCGGCTCAGGTTTAACTGATCCAGATTGTTCTCGATTTTTTCTCGCAGTCGCTTTTTTTGTATTTGATCAAGGTTTCTCAACAGGTTATCGAGAGAGCCGAATAGATTAATCAACTCTTTGGACGTTTTTTCTCCAATTCCGGGTACACCTGGAACATTATCAGAAGGATCGCCCCATAGAGCAAGGACATCAACAATCTGAGAAGGGGCAACTCCGAAGTCTTCTTTTACTTTTTTTTCGTCTAGATATATTTCTTTTTTAGGGTTGTAGACAGTAATTGACTTATCGACGAGCTGGAGCAGATCTTTATCACTAGTAACAATGACAGAATGTATATTTTGGGCGGAGGCCTTGTATGCCAGGCTCCCCAGGACATCGTCTGCTTCATAGTTTTCGTGTTCATAAAAGGGAATTTTCATGGCTTTGATGATTTTTTTTAGGACTGGTATCTGAATGACTAAATCCTCTGGCATCGGTTTACGGTGAGCTTTATAATCTTTGAAGGCTTTGTGACGGATAGTAGGCCCTTTGGTGTCGAAGACTATTCCAAGGTAGCGAGGTTTTTCTCTCTCTTTGAACTTTCTGAGCATGGTGATGAAACCATAAATAGCATTGGTCGGAAATCCTTGAGAAGTAGATAGATGTTGAATGGCATAAAAAGAGCGGTAAAGGAGAGAATTGCCGTCGATTAAAAAAATTTTTTTTTCTTTCATCATTGTCAGTTGGTCAGTTAGTCTGTTAATCAGTTAATCTGTTAGTCAGTTAATCTGTTAAATATTTAAATTAAAATAACCGACAAACCGTCTAACAGATTAACCGATTAACAGACTAACCGATTAACAGAAATCATAAATGATCAAATTTGCCCTCTGATATTTCATTGAGGATTGCTTTGTGTTGTTCTTCTATGATTTGAGTGATTTTATCTTTGAGATAAAGGCTGTTGAGGAAAGATGTGTAAAAAGTTCTTCGAGAAGAGAGAACTTTTCCGGATTTATAGATGATAGATTCGATATAATGAGCGTTTATTCCTTTGTCTTGTGTTTGAACGTGAAAGGTTGATCCTTTGTGTGAGACTTCTGTGTTATATCCAGCCATTGTTAACCCTGTTCCCTACATGCAATATTATACTCCTTGTTGTCAGGATATCAAGCAAATAGTAGGTCGGTGAATTGTGGAAAACGTAGACATAAGACCAGAATTAGATCTAAAGCAAAATTTTAGAACTATTAAATAGTTGAATGTTTAATGTAGAAGGTTTAAGGAAAGAAATTGTAACCTTAAACCTTAAACCTTAAACCAAATTTGTCTTGCCCGTCCTGGTTGTTTTGCTAGGCTATGCTGTTGACAAAGAAACGCAAGATGGTATAATAGGGTAACTTTTTTTAAGAGAAATAAGATGATCATAGATATTGATAGATTGCCCTCAGAAGGGCTAAAAGTTTGTAGAGACTTTGAATTCTTCAATGTTGAACTTGTGGAGGAAAATGCTGTATTTTGTGAGCCTGTGCATGCAGAAATTTCAGTAAGAAAGGTCGGAGAGGAAATTTTAATAAAGGGAAGAGTTCGTACTTGCCTTAGTTTTGTCTGCAGCCGTTGCCTGCTCCCATTTGAATTTCCTATCGATTCCAGTTTTGATCTTGTCTCTTTTCATGAAGAACTTGATGCTGGAAAGGATCAATTGAATAAAGACGACTTGAATAAATGTTTTTATTACACCCGAAAGATAGACCTTAAAGAGATTGTTTTGGAACAGTTGAACCTGACTTTTCCAGTGAAACCCTTATGTAGTGAAGATTGTCAAGGAATCTGTCCCATTTGCGGGAAAATTATCAAGAAAGGTGAATGTTTATGTATGGAGAATGAATCTGACCCTCGCCTCAAGAAGCTTAAAATTTTTTTGAGAGATAAAAGATAAATGGCACATCCAAAAAGGAGACATTCTTGCTCAAGAAAAGGGAAGAGAAGAGCCCATGATGCTCTTAAGGTTCCCTCTCTGTCCCTATGTTCCAACTGTGGAAATCCAAAATTGCCTCACCGGGCATGTCCTGAATGCGGATATTACAAAGGTCGGCAGGTGATGGAAGGAGCTGAAGATTAAAAAGGGGATTAGATGCGAGTAGCAGTTGATGCAATGGGAGGAGACTTCGGAGCCAAGGTAATGGTTGAAGGAGCAGTAAGGGCATCACAGGAGAATCAAATAGAAGTTCTTCTGGTTGGTATAGAAGCGCTTATAAAAAAAGAGTTAGACAGGCTCGACCACTCAAAGGCAAAGGTTACAATCATTGATGCAGCGGAGGCCATCGGCATGGGAGAAGGCCTTCTTTCTTTCAGAAGAAAGAAGAGATCTTCTATCCGTATCGGGACTCAGCTAGTAAAAAAAGAAGAAGCACAGGCTTTTGTCAGCACAGGCAATACTGCTGCAATTGTCTATACATCAAAGAAAGTACTAGGGACTTTAAAAGGAGTGGATAAACCTGCATTAGCTCTTCTTGTTCCTGCACTAAGTGGCCTTACTTTGCTATTAGATGTTGGAGCAAGTGTCAACTGTAGTGCCCATCACCTCCAGCAATTTGCGATAATGGGTCGGATTTTTGTGGAAAGCGTGCTTGGTTTAAAGAATCCTCGTATAGCCCTCATGAGTATAGGAGAAGAAAGGACAAAGGGAAATGACCTTATCAAAGAAGTTTTTGAAAGGCTGCAATCCTCTCCTTTGAATTTTATTGGAAATGTAGAGGGTAAAGATATTTATTCAGGGAAAGCGGATGTTATTGTAAGCGATGGCTTTACAGGGAATATTGCCTTAAAAGCTAGCGAAGGAGTTGTTGAGACTTTTTTTAAAATGGCTCGTACTGAAATCATGAAGAATATTTTCTCTAAAATCGGATTTATTTTAATGAAGAGAAATTTGAAAAAACTCTATAAAAAAGTGGATTATTCAGAGTATGGAGGGGCTCATTTGCTGGGGTTAAACGGAGCCTGTATCATTGGCCATGGACGTTCAAACCCAACTGCAGTAAAGAATGCAGTGAAATTAGCAAAGGATTTTGTGGTGGGCAAGGTCCAGGAGAAAATTCAAAAGGAAATTGGACAGGCTTTCTCAGAGATTTAGGATCTAAAGGCATAAAATGCAATTTTCTGAAAGAGTTTCGATTGTTACTGGAGCATCTCAAGGGATTGGCAAAGCCATCGCCCGAGAGCTTTCTAGAGAAGGAGCAGAGGTTGTTCTGGTTGATGTTCAAAAGGAAAAATTAGAAGAAGTTGCCCGTAATATAAAAGCCAGCAACGGGAAAGCTTCTGTTTATTGTGCTGATGTTACAAGTATGGGAAAAATATCTGAAGTTGTGGAGGCGATTATCCAGAATCATCAAAAAATTGATCATTTGGTCAACAATGCAGGCATTACAAGGGATAATCTCCTGATGCGAATGAAAGAGGAAGAATGGGATGCTGTTTTGACAGTCAATTTAAAGGGTGTTTTTAATTTTTCCAGAGCAGTAATCAGGAATATGATTCAAAATCGATACGGCCGCATCATTAATATCTCGTCAGTTGTGGGCTTAATGGGCAACGCTGGACAAACTAACTATTCTGCCTCAAAAGCAGGTGTTATTGGTTTTACAAAATCATTAGCTAGGGAAGTAGCTTCCAGGGGAATAACAGTTAATGCTGTCGCGCCGGGTTATATTGCTACCCCCATGACCGAGAATCTTTCTGACTCAGCAAAAAAAATCTTTGTTGATATCATCCCATTGAAGAGATTGGGGACTCCTGAGGAGGTTGCACATGTTGTTAAATTCCTTCTTTCCGATGAGGCTGCTTATATCACTGGCCAGGTTATTAACGTAAATGGCGGAATGTTTATGTAACATTCTGTGATGTTTTTGTATACAAATCTAATATAGAGGAGGACAAGAATGGAGAGAGAAGAATTACTGAAAAAAATAAAAGCTATCGTTGCAGACAAACTTAGCATCGGTGAGGACCAAGTTACTGAAGAGGCCTCGTTTATTGATGATTTAGGCGCAGATTCTTTAGATACAGTTGAATTGGTCATGGCCTTAGAGGATGAATTTGATATGGATATTCCTGATGAAGAAGCGGAGAAATTGACAACCGTTGGCAAGACTATAGATTATGTTTTAGGCAATCTCTCTAATAAGTAAAAAGATATAAGTTCAAGATGGGAATCCCCCTTTCCTCAAGAAAAGTAGTCCCTTCGAGGCGCGTAGCTATTACAGGCATTGGTATAGTTTCCCCCTTAGGAGTTGGCATTGAGAAGAATTGGAAGGCGGCTTTAGAAGGCAGAGGAGGAATTGCCCTTATCTCCAAGTTTGATACTTCCGGTTATTCTTCTAAAATTGCAGGAGAAGTCAAAGACTTCGACCCTCTCGATTTTATCGAAAAAAAGGAGATCCGGAAGATGGATCCTTTCATCCAGTATGCTGTTTCTGCTGCTCAGTTAGCGGCAGAAGATTCATTCATTAAGCCTGCACTTTTGGAGGGAGAAAGAACAGGTGTTTATGTGGGCTCAGGGATAGGAGGTATTGGTACTATCGAGGAAACACATAAAAAATTGCTCGAAAAAGGTCCAAGTCGAGTTTCGCCGTTTTTTTTAGTTTCATCCATAATTAATGAAGCTTCAGGCTGGATCTCTATAAGATACAAGGCGAAAGGCCCTAATTTAGCTACTTCAACCTCCTGTTCTACCAGTGCCCATAGCGTTGGTGATTCCTATCGGATTATCGCCAGAGGAGATGCTGATATCATGCTTGCTGGTGGGGCAGAAGCCACAATTACTCCGCTCGGGCTTGCAGGTTTTTGTTCTATGCGTGCCCTTTCTATGAGAAACGATGAACCTCATAAAGCTTCCCGCCCTTTCGATGTACAGAGGGATGGATTTGTTATAGGAGAGGGAGCCGCTATTCTTGTTCTTGAAGATTTTAGTACAGCTTTAAAGCGAGGGGCTAGAATATACGCAGAGATCGTCGGATACGGGATGAGCGGAGATGCTTATCATGTTTCTGCTCCTTGTCTGGATGGAGAGGGGGCCTACCTGGCGATGAAAAGAGCTATCAAGGATGCTTGTATTCAGCCCAGAGAAGTAAATTATATAAATGCTCATGGTACCTCCACTCCTCATAACGACAGAATCGAGACGTTGGCCATAAAAAGGGTTTTCAAAGACCATGCGTACAAGATATGTGTAAATTCGACTAAGTCAATGACTGGACATCTCCTGGGTGCTGCAGGAAGCTTCGAGGCTGCGATTTCAGCCCTTTGTCTGAAAAATCAAATCATGCCTCCAACAATTAATTATGAATACCCTGACCCTGACTGTGACCTGGACTATGTTCCCAATAAAGCCCGCACAGCGGAGATCATTTATGCCTTAAGTAATTCTTTTGGATTTGGCGGGACGAATGGAACTCTTCTTTTGAAGAGATTTGAAGAATAGATTAAATATCATCGTTTAAAGTTGAACGTTTAATGTTTAAGGCAAGAAATTCATCTAATCCGTTTTGAAATTTTGGAGACAAAAATAAGTTTGAGAGTAATATTCACTACTCATAATTTTCATTAAACCTTCAACTTTAAACCTTAAACCAAATTTTATTGCTTTGTTTTTGAATAGGAGGATCAAGTGAATATTTTTGTTCTTGTTAAAAGGGTGCCTGATACCGAATCCAAGATAAGGATAAGCCCTGAGACGAATAGTGTTATCGAGGAAGGCCTAAACTTTGTTTTGAATCCTTATGATGAGTATGCGGTGGAGGAAGCCCTTCGAATAAGAGAGGCTAAAGAAGGCAAAGTTACTGTCCTTTCGGTTGGGTCTGAAGAGGGATTGAGAATATTGAAGAAATGTCTGGCAATGGGAGCTGATGAGGCAGTGCTTTTGAAGGATGATACCCCTGAAACTTATGATGGTTTAAGGACAGCCAAGATTATTGCGCACGCCTTAAAGGAAAAATTTCCTGAATACAATTTGCTCCTGTTCGGGAAACAGTCTATGGGTGCTGATAATGCCCAAATCCCTGCCATGGTTGCTGAGTTTCTAGGTGTGCCTCAAGTTAACGTGGTGACGAAACTGGAAATTGAAGGAAATAATGGCACTGCTCATCGAGAAATTGAGGGAGCCATAGAGAAAGTTTCTTTTCCTTTGCCAGCAGTTATCAGTGCTCAGAAAGGTTTAAATGAACCTCGTTACGAAACATTAAAGGGCATCATGATGGCTAAGAGAAAACAAATACCAGTGCTATCTCTGGAAGATTTGGGTCTAAATACAGAGGATCTTGTTTCACAACTGGAGTTAACTAGAATGGAGAGCCCGCCCACAAGGGAGGCTGGAAAGATCATAGAGGGTGAACCTAAGGAGGTGGCAAAGAAAATTGTGGAATTCTTACACAAGGAAGCCAAGGTCATCTAGGAGGAGGAAATGATTTTAGTTTTTATAGAAGTTAGAGAAGGCAAGGTAAAAAAATCTTCTTTGGAAGCCCTTTCTGAGGGCAAAAGGAGAGCCGCAGAGATGAACACTGAAGTCAATGCTGTTCTTGTTGGCCATAATTTAGAGAGCCTTGCTCCCGACATTTTCCGTTATGGGGCTTCAAAGGTGTTTGTCCTTGAAAATTCTCTTCTCAGCCGCTATTCTCCTTCTGGTTTTGCGGAGGTGCTTTTTTCCTTGGCAGGGGAAATCAACCCTGAAATTATTCTGTTTTCGGCTACTGCCATGGGCAGGGATTTAGCGCCTCGGCTGGCTGCTAAACTGGGAGTGAGCATGGCTTCTGATTGTACCCAAACAGCTTGCAAAGATGGAAAACTGGAGGTTGTGCGGCCAATTTTTGCTGGGAAAGCCTTTGCGACCTTTATTCTTAAATCTTCACCACAAATAGCTTCCCTCAGACCAAATGTGTTTCCTCTTATCGATCCTGTGGATGAACAGGCTGAGGTCATAAGAAAAGATGCGGTTTTTACCGAGGACCAGATTAAAGCTCAAGTGGTCGAGATTATAAGGGAAGAAGGTACAGAGCTTGATGTAACTGAAGCAGATATTGTGGTTTCGGGAGGAAGAGGGATGAAGGGACCTGAAAATTTTGACATGCTTAGGAATCTCTCCTCTATCCTGCCCCATTCTGCTGTGGGTGCTTCTCGTTCTGCAGTAGACGCTGGATGGATTGATCATCAAAATCAGGTAGGCCAAACAGGAAAAACCGTCTCTCCGAATCTTTATTTGGCATTTGGGATTTCAGGCGCAATTCAACACTTAGCAGGGATGTCTTCCTCAAAATACATAGTGGCTGTGAACAAGGATCATGAAGCCCCTGTCTTTAAGGTGTCCGACTTTGGCGTAGTAGGCGATCTGTTTCAGGTTATTCCCCATCTGCAGGAAGAATTAAAGAAGGCACTAGCAGAATAATTTCCAAATTCTAAAAAAATTAAACCTGTTTCTACTCTTTCCTTAAACATTAAACCTTCAACCTTAAACCATTATTTCTGCTCACGGCTCACGATTTAAGTCAGTAAGTCAGTATAGCAGTATAAAAGTTTATCTAAGTAGGCAAGACAAAGAGGCAAGACAGATTTTATTTAAAGTTGAATATTTAAGGTTTAAAGTAGCATTTTTGCCTTAAACATTAAACATTCAACCTTAAACTAATTTATTTGGAAATTGGAATTTGGATTTTTTGATTAATAGATCTCTTCTTCCTGCTGGATGATATCGAGCAACAGTTGATTTTTTTCTGAACGGCTCTCTCCAACACTCGTCACATAGATAGCAGGGGCATCCACCACCGGGCATTTATTCTCGCATATTCCGCAACCATTACAGAGTTCTATATCGATGACAGGGGTTAAAGGAGTTTTTACGACTCCATCAGGAAGCGTTACTTCTGTTTTCATCAATTTTATGGCCTTAGGGGAAACCGGACAATGTTCCTCACACACGATACAGGGATCACCAAATATCCAGGGAATACAGCGATTTTTGTTAACCCAGGCTGTTCCAATCTTGACCTGGGTTTTCTGTTCTATGGTTAGCTCTTTTATGGCTCCAGTGGGGCAAACTTGTGAACAAAGAGAACAGTAATATTCACAATATCCGATCTTGGGTACAAGCATGGGTGTCCAGATGCCTTCCGGGCCTGCCTCTGTTAAGGCTGGCTGGAGAGCATTGGTGGGGCAGACTTTCATGCATTCGCCACATTTGATACATTTTTGAAGAAACCGCTCTTCAGAAAGTGCCCCTGGGGGTCGGATCAATTTCTCTGATGCCCGTTTCCTGGACGGAGAGATTCGGAAGAACGGAACGACAAAAATACCTAAAAGCGAACTAAAGATAAGCTTTCTTCTAGAAAGGTTTACTGTCTCGATTCTTTCAGGTGCAGGTTTCAAAGGAAATCCGATGGCACTCGTAGGGCAGATAGCGCTACAGGTGTAACAGTACACACATTCAGAACTTTTCCATTCTTCATTCGGGAATGGATTGGCTTGAGTTTGACAGTGAATCGTGCAGAGTCCGCATTCAATGCATTTTTCAGGATTAATCTTAAGTTTGAATACATTCCATCTTGAAACAAGGCCAAGAAAAGCTCCTAAAGGGCACAGATAGCGGCACCAGAATCTTTCCCTGAGGATATTTAAAAGCACAATGCCGATGAATATCATTGCAATAAAAAAACCCTGGAGAAAAGTAGCATTGAAGTCAAGGTTCTCGAAGAATTGAACAAGACTATCACCTAGAGAAGAAAGATTTACTTGATAAAGAAAATCCATGAGGCTATAGATACTGAGGCTTATGGCGGGAATAATCCCGACTGTGAAAGAACGATAGAGAAGAGAGAGAGGATCAAATAGGCCAACCAGGTCGAGTGTAAAAATAGCGCTGATAAGAATGAATACCAGAAGATAGTATTTCAAAGCTGTAAGGTTATCCTGGACTTTTTTCGGATGCAGGAGTTTTGACTTTTTAAAGATGAAGGAGAAGAACTGATGGAGGGATCCCAAAGGGCATACCCAGCCGCATGCTATTCGACCCATGAAAAAAGTGACGATGATAGTGATGGCTGCCAAGGCAAATGCCACGAATACAGCTCGGGAAGCTATAAAGGTTGTCAGGGCAAGAAGGGGGTCGAAATGAAAAAAAACTTCAACATTCCCGATATAATCCTCTCCAGGGAAGCGAGTTCCAAGTAAAAGATAGAAAAAAAGCAAAAAAAAGAAAAATTGGATAAGGATCCTGATGATTTGGATAATCCGGTATTTTTTAGACCGTTCTTTTTTCAATCCTTAATTTCTCCAGATTGATTTTTCCAAATCCCTTTTGATTTGCAAGTTGAAGAAAACGCAGGTCCTCTGGTTTTATGCCGAAGAAAGTCGCTCCTATTGCGTCTACAGCCACGTAATCTACGCCTGCCACTATGGTTTTGTGGAGTTTAACATCAGAGAGTCTGCCTCCTTGTGGGCCGTTCCTGATAAGAATTCTGTAGCCATCTAAGACAGTGAGAACAGGTTTGAAGAAGGCAGCAAGATCGACCATGGCAAAGTCAATCTTTTGGTGAAGCTGATTTCGCTTTCCCCCGAGAGCACCAAGCCAGTTTTTCATCCCCATGGTCAGCCGTGAAAGACTATGGGTTTTGGCGATCGGGGCGTTTATGATTTTGTCTGCTTCGACAAAGTCGGTGTAGACTTCCCACTCTTTAAGCCATTCTCCCTTAAGTGCCATTTTTTTTAGTCGATGATCATTGGGATATGGGACCTTTGCGCCCGCTTTTTTTGCGGCTGCAGCGATGCCAGAGCGGACATAGGTTCTTCTGGCAGGGTTGCAGGGGTTATCCATGACTTTGACTTGTTTTGCTCCTGCATCAAGGCAGAGTTCAACAAGAGTCTTGACTACTTCTGGATTGGTACAGGCGGCTTGCTTTGGAGTTCTATCCCAACCGATATTCGGTTTTACTAAAACAACATCTCCTTTAGAAACGAAGCGATTGATTCCACCTAACAGAGCAACAGCTTCTTTGGTTAACTGGGCAGGAGAGTTGCCTTGTATCAAGGCCAGGTCGGGATATTCTTTTCCCTGGGCCAGGAGGCCAGGCTTGACATTCAGAAGGATGCTCCCAATAGTGATGTCCTTTAAGAAATCTCTTCGTTTCATTGCTGTTTATCCTTTCCCTAAGGATTGTATGTATTCAATAATACCTTCATAGATACCTTGGGCAATACGCTGGAGATACTGCGGGCTCTTTAATCTCTCTTCTTCCCTGAGGTTGCTTAGATGTGAGATTTCTACAAGCACAGATGGCATTTCTCCGCCAATGAGAACCCAAAATGGACCTCCTTTAACGCCAAGGTTTTTGATGTTTTTATATTTTTTTGAAAGACATTTTGTCATATTTTTTTGGATATTTTCTGCGAGTTCCTTTGATTCGACGATTTTACTGTTTTTAACGATCATTTCGATGATTTCCTTCATTTCACTGATGTTCTTTGTGGAGGTTGCGTTTTCACGAGCTGCAGTCTCGTTGACAGAAGGGTCCTGGCTGAAATTGAGATAAAACGTTTCAATTCCATAGTGCTTTTTGTTCGTGTTAGAGTTTGCGTGTACGGAGATGAAAATATCTGCTTGTTTCTGGTTGGCGATAATGGTTCTGTTTTCTAAAGGGACGAAGATGTCCGACTCTCTGGTCAGAATTGCTTCAAGGCCTTTTTTTGAGCTCAAAAGTTTTTTCAAGCGTGTGCAGACATCAAGAACGATATCTTTCTCCTGGGCTCCTTTTTTCCCGATACATCCAGGGTCTGAGCCGCCATGGCCGGGGTCAATGACTATTCTTTGGATTCCAAGGCCGAGCTGGCGCACCATGCTGTAGCCTTCCTTAGCAGGTTTTGCTGGTTGTGTAATTTTTACAGGAGGATGTTTGAGAGGAGAGTTTCCCGGATAGATATCAATGATAATCCTGAAAGGATCGAAGAGATGCCATACGCGGTAACGTTTGATTTTTTTAAAATCAATATCCACAGCAATCCTGACGGTGGAAGTTGTCTTTTGAGCAATTCTTATCTGGCTAAGGTAGTTATTTTTAACTGGAATGGTTTTGCCATGGAGAATAGGATTCAGCTTGGCCTGGTAGATGTCAACATAAATTCGATCTGGGGAAAGAAGGTCGCTGAAATTGTATTCTCTTAATTTTCCAATATCTGCGACAATTCGGGTAAAAGAGGGGTGTGTGTGGTAGCGGAGGCTGGAGATTTCAATGCGGGGGTCTGCCTGGAAAGAAAACAACGAGGAAAGGAAACAGGAAAGAAAGAGCAAGAATAACCACACATACTTTTTGATCATTGGACGCATTCTCTATTAATTCTATAAAATATGTCGATATCTTTCAATTCAGTAAAAGCTTAAGCCCCATACTTCTTTAGCTTTCCAGCATGAGCCAGCATCAAAGGCATAGTGTATACAGCTTGAAACCGCCCTAAATAGCCCATGCTGCACTCTTTTTCGGAAAATAACGTCGTTTTATCTGTTTGTGCAGTTCGAGAATGCAGAATAAAGGGGTTTGGATGCCATGAATGGGATTTCAGAAGGCTTGGGGTGGAATGATCCGAAGTAACAACCAGCACTTCGGGCTGGAGTGCGAGAAGGCGGGGAATAAATTTATCTGTTTCTTCAATAGCTTTTTTTTTAGCTAAGAAGTTTCCGTCTTCACCTGCTGAATCTGTTTTTTTGACGTGGACATAGAAGAAATTATAATTATTGTAGTTTTTTTCCAAGGCGTTAAAAAGATCGTTCATTTCCTGGCCTACATTTATGATTTTCATCCCGACTAACTTTGCCAATCCTTTATACATAGGATAATTAGCTATGGCTGCAGGCCTTAATTTGTACAACTCTTCCATTGTAGGGAGGGATGGAAACTTGGAAAATCCCCTTAAAAGGATGGTGTTGGCTTTTGGGGAATTTTTTAAGAATTCTGTTACCTCATCAAGAAATGTGTTTACGGTTTCTACTGCCTTGCTTGCTTCCTGGGAAAGGGGCTGAGTGTAAACCCTGTGTTTGTTTTCTTTTTGCGGGTCGGCGTCTGTGAGGGCATCTGAAAGCCCTTTCCCGCTGAACTTGACCACAAACCGGTGCTCTTTTCCGGGATAAAGCGTGATCTTTGTTCCATCTTTTGTTTTCAAGAAACTATTGAGCCTCTGGCAGAGTTTTTCATTATCGCTGGTTGGGATCCTGCCTGCCCTTCGGTCGACAATAAGGTCATCTTTTAAAGTCGCAAAATTTCCCCTTGCCACTAAATCATTTTTCCCGACGCTGACACCTACACCGAGGGCTTCCAAAATACCTCTGCCTAGTATGTATTTCGTTGGGTCATAACCAAAAAGAGAGAGGTGAGCAGGTCCGCTTCCGGGCGTGATCCCCATGAAAACAGGATCTGTCAGGCCGCATGTGCTTTCTGCTGCGAGGGAATCGAGGTTTGGAGTATGTGCGGCTTCGAGCTCGGTTTTACCCTTCATTGGAAGACCGCCTAGGCCGTCGATGACCAAAAGAATTATTTTTGAATTTGTTTCAATACTCAATTCTTTGACAATTTTTTCAAAGTCCATCTTAAAAACAACTATAAGAAATTATTGAGATGAAGTCAATCAAGGTCAGACGTTTTAAAAAAAGTTTGGCCTTGAGGGTCCAGCGATTCCTTTCTTTGTTTACAATCCAAAATTGCTTTGCTAAAATCGAAACATGATAAAATTCAGATGACAAGGTTTTAGGAATTGATATGGAATCTTCGTTTATTCATCTTCACAACCATTCAGAATTCAGCATTCTGGATGGCGATCTAAAAACTGCGTCTCTGGTGGAGGCGGCATATCAAAACAAAATGCCAGCCGTTGCTCTTACTGACCATGGAAATATTTTTGGTGCAGTAGGCTTTTTCCGGCAGGCAAAGGAGAAAAAGGTCAAGCCTATACTTGGCTGCGAACTATATGTTGCTCCTCGAAGTCGGACCGATAAGAAGCCCGGTAAGTCAGGACCCTACCACTTTCATTTGGTTTTACTCGTAAAAGATGAAAAAGGTTACAGAAATCTCTGTCAGCTTATTACCAGAAGCTATTTGGAAGGTTTTTATTATAGGCCGCGTATTGATAAGGAGCTTTTAGCACGCCACAGCGAAGGGTTGATCGGACTTTCTGGATGTTTAAAAGGAGAGATAAATTATTGTTTGGGATTGGGCCTTGAAGAAAAAGCTGGAGAGGTGGCTTTAGAGTATGCCTCCTTTTTTCCAAAAGGAGATTTTTACATCGAGATTATGGATCACGGCATTGAGAAACAGAAGAAAATCAATCCTTTACTCGTGCGGATCTCACGAAAACTCGGTCTCCCTTTAGTCGCTACAAACGATATCCATTATCTCCGAAAAGAAGATGCGGAAAGCCATGATGTTCTCCTTTGTATACAGACCAATAAAAAAGTGACAGACCAGGATAGAATTCGTTTCAGTACAAATGAATTCTATTTTAAGTCAAGTGAAGAAATGACAGAGCTTTTTAAAGAAATTCCGGAGGCGATCCAGAATACAACAAAAATCGCAGCACAGTGCAATTTTGATTTTCCTTCGTCTGGATATTTCTTACCAAATTTCAAGGCTCCTGAAGGAACTTCTATAGGCGAGTATTTTGACTCAACAGTAAAGGAGGGATTTCAGAAACAGATGCAGGCCCTCAGCGGAAGGATTAAAAAGGGCGAGCTTCCCAGGCTTAAGAAATACGAGAATAGGCTGGAAAGGGAGATGCGGCTTATTAAAGAAATGGGTTTTGGGGGGTATTTTTTGATTGTCTGGGATCTAATCCGGGAGGCAAAATCAAGGAATATTCCTGTCGGGCCAGGGCGAGGCTCAGTAGCGGGGAGCCTTCTTGCTTATAGCCTAGGAATAACAGATATAGATCCCCTTGAGTACGACCTTTTGTTTGAAAGATTTTTAAATCCCGAGCGGACTAGCCTGCCGGATATTGATATTGATTTCTGCGGAAGGCGCAGGGATGAAGTCATTTCCTATGTTACAAATAAATACGGCCAGGAAAATGTCTGTCAGATCATTACTTTTGGTACCATGGCAGCTCGTCAAGCAGTCAGGGATGTGGGAAGAGTTCTAGAGGTTCCTCTTCCAGAAGTGGATAAGATTGCAAAAATGATTCCCCCCTTTGGCCCGGACGCTACGATTGAGGGTGCTTTAAAAAAAATTCCACAGTTGAAAGAATTAAGGGATAAACATACAAAGATTGCTAACCTCCTTTCCATTGCTCAGATATTAGAAGGGCAGGTTCGTCATCCATCCATTCATGCAGCGGGCATAGTCATATCTCCAAAGCCTCTCGTTGAGTTTATGCCGCTTTACCAGTCGGTAAAAGGAGAGATTACAACTCAGTTTCCTATGCAAGATATCGAGGCCCTTGGTCTTCTCAAAATGGATTTGCTCGGGCTTCGCAACCTGACTGTTATTCAAGACACTGTTGAACTTGTTGAAAAAGATTCTAATCAAAAAATCGACCTGAAGAATATTTCGCTTGATGATGAAAAAACGTTTGAGGTATTCCAGTCCGGCAATACAGATGGGGTCTTCCAGTTTGAAAGTACAGGGATGAAAGATTTGCTCAGGAATTTCAAGCCTGAAAACTTCCGCGATTTGATTGCCTTGAATGCACTCTATCGGCCAGGGCCATTGAAGAGCGGGATGACGGATGAGTTTATAAAGTGCAAAAACCACCCCGATCGTATCAGCTTCGAATTTCCTGAGTTAGAACCGATTCTGGAGGAGACCAAAGGTATCATCGTCTACCAGGAACAGGTGATGAAAATTGCTACAGAACTGGCCGGATTTTCCATGGCTGAGGCTGACATTCTGCGCAAGGCTATGGGCAAGAAAAAGGCATCTGTTATGAAAGCCCAGAAACAGAGATTTATCCAGGGGGCGAAGCAGAAAGACATAAGCCAAGCCAAGGCCAATAAAATCTTTGAGCAAATAAAGCACTTTGCCGGATATGGGTTTAATAAATCTCATAGTGCTGCCTATGCCTATTTAGCTTATCGGACAGCCTATCTGAAGGCTCATTTTCCTATTTGTTTTTTAGCGGCTCTTTTGACTTCTGAAGCGGAGAGAGGAGCCACATCTCAAGTGGTCAAATATATCAACGAATGTAAGGAAATGGGCATCAAAGTTCTTCCACCTGATATCAATGAGAGCGAATTCAATTTTACTGTTACAGAGGGAGATATCCGGTTTGGCCTCTCTGCCATTAAGAATGTTGGGGAAGGAGCTGTACAGGCTCTGATTCAAGCGAGGGAAAAGATAGGAAAATTCTCTTCTCCATTTGACATTTTTCGAGAGATAGATCCAAAAGGTGTCAATAGGAAAGTAATTGAGAGTTTGATAAAAGCTGGAGCCTTTGATTGTTTAGGATGGAAACGCTCGCAGCTCTTTCATCTTGTCGATAGAATGATCGATTATGCCCATGAAACACAAAAAATCAAATACTCGAAGCAGAATCTTCTGTTTGGTCACGCTCAGTTAGAACCTCCGCCCATACCTGTAGAAGTGAAGCAGATGCGGGAGTGGGACGAGCCGCTTTTTCTCTCTTATGAGAAGGATGCCTTGGGATTTTATATTACGGGCCATCCTCTGGCCCAATACGGGAAAAGCTTGCTTAAGCTTGTCTCTCATTCCATAAGCCATCTGGATGATGAGAAAGATTTTAATAAAGAAATAAGAGTTGCCGGGATTATATCTTCTATTAAATCCCTCAAAACAAAGAAAGAAGAGAGGATGGCCACGTTCATCTTGGAAGACCTGAGCGGCCGAATAGAGGTTGTGGTTTTTCCTGACAGTTATAAAAGATATTATGAATCCCTAAGAGAAGACTTGCTAGTCTGGGTCAAGGGGGAGTTTTTAGGCGAAGGTGAAAGCCGGAGGATTTACCTTTTACAGATTATGCCGTTAGCTGACGCCTTCCAGAAGCAGGCAAAACGGGTGATCCTGAGAATCATTCTTCCCGGGATTGAAGAGGCAGTTTTCGAGGAATTAAAAAGCATCTTGGAAAAAAACCGTGGGGAGTGCCCTGTTTTTTTTGAGCTTGAGACACCTCATTCTTATCGCATGATCGTAAAATCTGTTGAAATTCAGGGTGTTGTGCCGTCAGAAAAACTCACAAAAAGTGTTGAGGGTTTGCTGGGAGAGGAATCGGTAATAATTGAATATTAGATCCGTTTATTCTGTTATGCCGGTTAAATTTAAAGGTTCTCTTTTCCGTTGACAGTGGGTGAGAAAAATGTTAATTGAAGGGGGATTCTGATGTGAGTTTTGAGATGGCGTACAGATTGATTGTTGCAGATGATAGCCCTTCCATCCAGAGAGTCATCAAGATGGCTTTCCCGGAAACAGAGTTCGAAATCTTTTCTTTTGCAGATGGCAGGGAGGTCATGAAATCTATCAGTGAAATAAAACCTGATGCCATTCTTCTGAACCTATCGCTTCCTCACAAGGATGGCTATGAGGTAGGCTCTTATTTGAAAAGCAAGGAGCAATTCAGTCAGACACCTCTTATTTTGCTAAAAGGGGCTTTTGAGCCTCTCGATAAGGAAAGAATTGCCAGCATAGATTATGACAAATTGATACATGAACCTTTTGATTCCGAAGGTTTAGTCCAAATGGTCCGGAGTATTATTGAGGGGAGAAAAATTCCTTTAACTCTTCCTGAAGAACCTATCCTGGACGAAATTTCTGATCCTGAGGTGAAAGTAGAGTTTGATGAGAAAGTAAAAGATTTGGTTAGAGAGGAAATTCTTGGTGTTGAAAGAGAATTGGAAAAGAGAATCAAGGCCCGCATTCTTGCAGAGATTAAGGAACATCTTAAAAACAAGTGAGCAACAGGCAGTGGGCAGTAAGCAGTAGGCAGATTTATTTAAATAAGAAAGGGATAACAGGGTGAAACGGTGACAAGGCGACAGAATCAGGAGGCAGAGAGCAGTAATAAAAAGAAGAAAAATATTTATTAACTTGATAAAATAGCGAATGATCGAGAATGTAGAGAAGTGAAGGTGGAATAGAAAGAAAAAGATTGCCTTTCTAGCTTTTCTAGCTATGGATTGAATTATGAAGGAAAAATTAGTTTTAGAAAAAGTTTATGATCCTAAGCCTGTTGAAGAAAAGTGGTTGAAATTCTGGATGGAGGAGGGTCTCTTTGTGGCCGAGATGCCTTCTTCGAAGAAAAAGTTTTCTATGGTCCTTCCCCCTCCGAACGTGACCGGCTCTCTTCACATGGGGCATGCTCTCTGCTTCACTCTGCCCGATATCATCGTTCGGTGGAAAAGGATGCAGGGATACAATACCCTCTGGCTTCCAGGCACTGATCATGCAAGCATTGCAGTTCACAACGTGATTGAACAGAGCTTGGCAAAGAAGGGTTTGACAAGGGAGAAAATCGGCCGAGAGGAATTCCTTAAAGTTGCCTGGGATTGGAAAGAAAAATACGGCGGAGTAATCATTGACCAGCTCAAAAAGCTTGGAGCTTCTCTGGATTGGACGAGAGAAAGATTTACACTAGATGAAGGTTTTTCTAAGGCTGTAAGGAAAGTTTTTGTTGATCTCTATAAGGAAGGACTTATCTACAGAGATTATTATCTTGTGAACAGGTGTCCTCACTGCGGAACCGTTCTTTCAGATATCGAAATTGAGCATAAAGAACTAAAGGCTAAACTTTATTACATCAAATATCCTCTTATCGATTTTGATGAGTATATCGTTGTTGCAACAACCCGTCCAGAAACTATGCTTGGAGATACCGCAGTTGCCGTTCATCCTGAGGATGAACGCTACGCTAGGCTAAAGGGAAAGAAAATACTCCTCCCCATAGTCAACAGGGAGATTCCTGTCATTGTTGACGAGAGAGTGGAGAGGGAATTCGGAACAGGAGCGGTGAAGGTAACTCCAGCTCATGATCCTGTGGATTTTGGGTTGGGGAAGCTCCACAATCTCGAACAAGTAATCGTGATTGACGGATCAGGGAAGATGACCGAAGCAGCAGGAGAAGAATTCCAAGGATTGGATAGGTTTGAAGCCCGAGAACATGTCCTATCAAAGCTTAAAGAAAAGGGTTTGCTTGAGAAAGTCGAGGATTATTTTCATGCTGTGGGTCACTGCTACCGTTGTAAGACTATCATTGAACCCCATTTATCCTGGCAGTGGTTTGTCAAGGTTGGTCCTCTGGCTAAGGAAGCCATTCGAGTAGTCGAGGAAGAAAAGACTGAATTCATTCCGCCCAACTGGGCAAAGACCTATTTTGAGTGGATGTACAATATCCATGACTGGTGTATATCCCGCCAGCTTTGGTGGGGGCACAGAATTCCTGCTTGGTACTGTCAGGAGTGTGGAGAAGTGATTGTCGGAATGGAGGCTCCAAAAAAGTGTGGTAAATGCCAAAAAGAAAGCCTTGTTCAAGAAGAAGACGTTCTTGATACTTGGTTCAGTTCCGCCCTCTGGCCTTTTGCGACGATGGGATGGCCTGAAGAAACCGAGGATTTAAAAAACTTCTATCCCACAGATCTTATGTCCACCGGCTTTGACATCATCTTTTTCTGGGTGGCCAGGATGATCATGATGAGCCTTAAATTCATGGGAGATATTCCCTTTCGCCATGTCTTTATCAACGGTTTGGTTAGAGATTTTAAAAGACGGAAGATGAGCAAGTCAGAAGGGAATATCATTGATCCTCTTGAAATGATCGAAAAATATGGCACAGACGCTTTGAGATTCACTATGGCTGCGCTAGCTATTCCCGGCATGGATATTTCTCTTTCTGAGGAACGGATGGCTGGCTATCGGGCTTTTATAAACAAAATCTGGAATGCATCCCGTTTTGTTTTGATGAACCTGGAAGAGGATGAGCTGGAAGTAAAGGAGGAAAACCTGACATTGGCTGATAAATGGATCAGAAGCAGGCTGGTTAGGATAGTCGAAGAAATGAATACCGCATTAGAACAATATAAATTTTATGAGGCAGCTGACAAAATATACCATTTCATTTGGCATGAATTTTGTGATTGGTATGTTGAATTGGTCAAGCCAAGCCTAAAGGAAGGAAATAAGACGAGCCAGGCTGTTCTGGTTGATACATTGGATCAGATATTAAAGCTTCTCCATCCTTTCATGCCGTTCGTGACTGAAGAGATCTGGCAGCACCTTCCTTCGGCAGGGAAATCTATAGCAGTTGCTGTTTTTCCTCAAGTACAAGAGGAATTGAAGAACGAGGATGTTGAAGCAATGATGAGCCTTCTTCAGGATGCTGTCGTTGAGGTCCGAACCATAAAAGCAGAGAATAGAATCCCCCCCAACAAGAAAATCAATCTTTGGATAAAGACTAACAAAGAAGAAGAAAAACATGTAGTTCGCGAGCACCAGGATTATTTTCAAACGCTGGCTAATGTTCGAAATGTTGATATTCTCAGTGATTTTCCTCAGGAAGAAAAGCTTTTAAAAGGAGTAGCTGGTTCCTGGGAAATTGCTATTCCCCTAGAGGAAGGTCTGATAGATTTTGATCAAGAGAGAAAAAGGCTAGAAAAAGAGATCTCGAAGATAAATTTAGAAGTAGAAAAAATCGAAGATAGGCTTAGAAATGAAAATTTCCTTAATAGGGCTCCAGAGGATCTCGTTCGAGAGACCAAAACAAGGCTGTATGAGCTTGAGGAGAAGAGAACTAAGTTGAAAGAGAACCTGGAACATATTGTATCCCTTATTTAAAAAACCGTTAGTCAGTTAATCCGTTTCTCTGTTGGTCGATAATTCAGACATTTTCATTTTTTTTAAAGAGTTGCTTGTTTCATATTGTCATTTTTTAATTTAAAATAGATAACTGACAGACAGACTAACAGATTAACTGACTAACTGAAAAGATCATGAAAATTGGCGAGAAAATTTTCAGGGTTGAATCCTGCTCCTCTACCAATGATATTGCCAGAGAACTGGCGATTGGAGGTGAGGAGGAAGGAACAGTTGTCATCTCTGAGGAACAGACACAAGGGAAGGGCAGGAAAGGACGAGAGTGGTTTTCTGGAAGCAAAAAGGGACTGTACATATCTGTTATTCTTCGTCCATCCAAAGATGATATTTCTCTCCTTCCGCTTTTGGCCGGGTTAGCAGTAAGGGATGCGGTCTTTGACTCAGTTGGGATTCGGGTCCGCCTCAAATGGCCTAACGATATAATCTGGAACAAGAGAAAACTGGGTGGTATTCTCTGTGAAAGCAGTTTTTTGGGGAATAAATTAAATTATGTTATTCTAGGAATAGGCCTGAACATCAATCACTTGAAGGAAGATTTTCCCGGGGACATTCGCTTGTTTGCCGTTTCCTTAAAGATGATATTCAAAAGAGAAATCGACGAAGAGGCCCTTCTCGAAGAGCTCTGGAAGGCTATAGATCGATGGTACAGTATTTTTTCACAGGGGGATGAGAGGAAGATTGTCCATATGTTTCAAGAGCATTCAGTTATTCCTCTGGGAAAAGAAGTTACTGTTATCATGGAAGATGGACATACCTCAGGAGTTTATAGAGGAATCGATTCACGCGGCAGCTTGATTCTGGAAAGAAAGGGAAAAAAAAGAAACTTCT
This sequence comes from Candidatus Aminicenantota bacterium, assembly GCA_030669305.1. Lineage (GTDB taxonomy): Bacteria > Acidobacteriota > Aminicenantia > Aminicenantales > Aminicenantaceae > DAOVDU01. Next base: position 32,322 of record DAOVDU010000004.1, on the reverse strand, counting down.
GTGCAGCTGAAATACAAACGATTAAGGGCATGATAAAGGAGGATTAACATGTTATTAGCAATAGATATCGGCAATACCAATGTTGCCCTGGGTGTTTTCCAGGAAAAAGAATTAATCAAGAATTGGAAGATAAAAGCGGTACAGGAGAAGACCTGCGATGAATATGCAATTACTCTATTGAACTTGCTTTCCTTGTCAGGCCTTGAGGCCGCAAGCATAAAATCTGTTATTATCTCTAGTGTTGTTCCCCCTTTGACTCCTGTTTTTCAGAATGTATGCCGAAGCCTGTTTCAGATTAGACCGCTTGTGGTAGGGCCAGGGCTGAGAACCGGGTTGGCCATTCTTTATGAGAACCCCCAGGAAGTGGGGGCAGACAGGGTGGTTGCATCTATTGCGGTGTTTGATAAGTTTGGAGGCCCTTCAATTGTGGTTGATTTCGGGACAGCCACAACTTTTGATGCAATTTCCTCCACAGGCGAGTATCTGGGAGGGGCTATTGCTCCTGGAATTCAAATCTCTGCTGAAGCCCTATATCTCAAAACGGCTAAACTTCCCCGAATAGAGATAAAAAAGCCAAAGGAGGCAGTTGGACGTACTACTGTAACCAGTATGCAATCAGGCCTCTATTTTGGATACATCGGTCTAGTCTCCAACATCATTAAAGAAATCAAACGTGAACTAGGAAGAGATACAAAAGTCGTATCTACAGGAAGCTTTGCTGTAGAAATTCACAAGGAGATTGAATTCATTGATTTTCATGAGCCTTTTCTTGTCCTGGAAGGCCTCAGAATCCTTCATGAGAGAAACAGAGAATAGGGCGGAATGCAGTTACAGTTTCAGTAAGGAGTAAGGAGTGAGGAGTAATGTGTGTGGGTAAGCGTCTATTGCTCCAAAGTTACATTTGGTAGTTTGCTTATGGCTAATATTAAAATTCCAAATCACAAATTCCATACGAATTAGTTTAAGGATTAAAGTTTAAGGTTTAAGGTATAAATATTTTTAATTTATTATAAATCCTTAAACATTAAACATTCAACCTTAGACCTATATAGTTTTCGGTCATTGGGGTTTTGGTGCTTGTTTGGTATTTGGATTTATTACATGGGATATTAATGGATAAAAGAAGCAGATATTTTCAAACGATTGCACACCGTTTCTTCGAGCAGCGTGGCGCTCCCTTTTTTCTTTCGTCAAAAGAAGTCGATCTTATTGCAAAGTGGGAAAAAATGGAAATTCCTCTTCGTGTAGTCCTGGAAGGGATAAAAAGTTCTTTCGAAAATTATAGGATGCGGTCAGGAAGAAAGGGTAAAATCCTTTCTCTAGCTTTCTGTAATCCCCATGTCTTTAAGGCGTATGATCTTTATAGAGAGAGAAAAGTTGGAGACATAAGAAAACCAGAGAAAATGGATAATAAAAAAGAGAGAATGGAGTTTGCAGTTAAAAGATTTTTAGAGTTCAGCTCTGACAAGATCGGATATTTGAGGGGCATATATTCTCGCGTCCAGAAAATGGCATCTCAGGGAATTATTGATGAAGAAGAGCTTGAACATCTGGAGCGAGAAATAGAAGAGCTTCTCTTGAAGAATGCCTCTAATGAGGTAAGAGAAGAGATCAAGAAGGAGGTAGAAGTTAGATATAGATTCAAGGATGATGAAGAATTCAGTAGGATTTTCAGGATTAAGTTGGTAAAATACGTAAGAGAAAAGTATAAAATCCCGCATATTTCGCTTTATTATTATTAAACATGGTTATGGTCAGACAGATTTTTTTCCTCCTAAGAAAACGCAGGGAAGGCTTGAATTTTGCAAGAATTGCCAGAGAACTGGGCCTTTCACCTAAAGAAAAAGTATTGTTAAAGAAAAAGTTAAAAAAGATGGAAAGCCAGGGGGCTATTCTCAGGTTAAAAAGCAAGTATTTCATTGCTCCAAGATCGAATATTACTAGGGGAAGATTTATCGCTTCTTTGAGAGGCTATGGATTTGTCAGCCCAGATGAGGATTCACTGGAAGATATCTTCATTCCAGCACGATATTCAGGCGGAGCACAACGTGGGGATGTTGTTGAAGTATTTTACAGGGAAAAGGGGAAAAAGGGGAAACCTGAGGGAAAGGTTGTCAGGATATTAAAAAAAGAAAAGAAGAGCTTGATAGGTCTTTACAGAGAAAAAGGGGGACAAGCATTTTTTCTTCCTTTAGACTCTCCTTTCTCAGTGGAGATTCCGATAACACAAAGCCCATCTCTTTCTCCTCAGCCCGGGATGATTGTTGAGGTTGAAAGAGACAACTTGAGTTTGAAACAGATCCTTGGACTGCCTGATGATCAAGGTGTGGATACAAAGGTTGTATTTAAGAGATATAACCTGGCTTCCTCATTCTCAAAAGAGGCCCTGAAAGAGGCAGAGGAAGTTTCTGCTGAAGTTGCTTTGAAGGAAAGAAATGATAGAGTAGATTACAGAAGCTGGCTGACAGTAACAATTGATGGCGAAAACGCCCAGGACTTTGATGATGCAGTAAGTATCAAGAAGTTGAAAAACGGGCATTTTCTTCTCGGTGTCCATATTGCTGATGTTTCTCATTATGTCAGACCCGGATCATGCGTGGATAAGGAAGCCTATTTGAGAGGAACAAGCATCTACTTCCCGGATTTGACTCTTCCTATGCTTCCTGAGAAGCTTTCCAACAATGTTTGCAGCCTGAGGCCAAGAGAGGAAAGATTGACTTTATCTGTTTTGCTTGAAATTAGTGCAGAAGGGAAAGTTTTAAAGACTGAATTTCATCCTTCTTTGATCCGCACTAGAGAGAGAATGACCTATGATTCTGTCTACAAGATACTTGAAGAGGATGAGCGAGAGCGGAACAGATATTCCTATATAGTTCCTGATTTATTTCGGATGCGGGACTTGGCACGCCTACTGCGTAAGGAAAGGTTAGGGAAAGGGAGCCTTGATTTTGACCTTGCGGAGCCGGAGCTTGTGTATAAAGAGGGAACCCTCCATTCAGTAGTGCTGTTCGAGACAAACGAAGCACATCAGATTATAGAAGAATTCATGGTCGCTGCTAACGAAGCAGTAGCTGTTTTTCTTTTTGGGAAGGATATTCCCTTGATATTCAGGGTTCATCCTCCTCCTGCTTTGGAAGACCTGGAAAGGCTTCGGGAAATGTTGAGTCATTTTCACATTTATCTCCCACTTCCAAAGAAAATTAAGTCAATAAATTTGCAGAGTGCTTTAAAACAAGCAGAAGGAAAATCTGAAGAAAAATTTATTACTTTACAAGTGCTCAAAAGCCTTAGACTTGCTGTTTATTCTGATGAGAATGAGGGGCATTATGGGCTTGCAAAAAGAGAGTATACTCACTTCACTTCTCCTATTCGGCGTTATCCAGATTTGGCTGTTCATCGGATCTTAAAAAGTGCCCTCAGGCAAGAAAAAGCGAAAGCCTCCTCACTCTCAGCGATTTCTCTTTACTGTTCCGAACAGGAAAGAAAAGCAGGTGAAGCTGAGCGAGATATTATAGAGTGGAGGATTTTTCGATTCCTGAAGGGGAAACTCGGGGATGAATTTGAAGGAGTGATTGTTGATGTTTCGAGGGCGGGGTTGGTGGTAGAACTTAATGATTATTTTGTTGATGGAATAATTCCTTTTAGTGATTTAGGCAGAGATTATTATTTTAGGAAATCAGAAAGAACTCTTATCGGAAGGAGAACAGGCAGGATATATGAGCTAGGAGACAGGCTGAAAGTCATCCTTGCTTCCGTTGATCCTATCTTGAGGAGGATGACTTTGACACTCTCTTCAGGAAAATCCAAATAGATTAGTTTAAGGTTTAAAGTTTAAGGTTTAAGGTATTTATATTTTTCATTTTTTATTAATCTTTAAACATTAAACATTCAACCTTAAACCAATATAGGTTTCTGTCATTGGAATTTTGGTGCTTATTTGGAATTTGTGATTTGGGCTTTGGAATTTTGAAAATATTGCTTTGAACATTTGAAAATTTAAAGCTATGATTAAATATTCAATTTAGATATAAGCCAAAAAAGGAGTGGCCCATTGGAAAATTCTTGTTTTGATGCTGTTATTGATGTTCCTCCATCTGCTGAAAAGCAGACTTTGAATGCGCTGCTCTGTATCCGGGGAACAAAGATTCCTGCTTCTTTCTTTTTTTATGGCCAGGCAAAAGAAGAAGGGAAGGGTCATTTTTTTGTTATGGTACAGTCTTCTCAACCTCTCCTTTTGAGATGGATGGATAGGTTTGAGATTGAAGAGAAAGGAAAACTGGGAATATTGGGTAAGGGGAAAGTTCTTAATCCGCTTTCTGAAAAGATTCCCCCAAAAAAGATAAAGAAAAGAGAAAATTTTCTTCGGCAACTTCTTGGGGATGAAAAACAGATGATTTTCGCGGTTGTTCATTATCGGGGGATACATGGTGTGACCGAGAGGGAAATCATCAGTTATTCCCCTCTGTCCAGAGAGTCTATTCTTCGCTTTAGCCAGGGCTTAGAGGCAGAAGGGAAGATAAGAATCCTTGCTTTTTCTCCGCTTTTTCTTCTCTCTCAGGCGAGTTTTGAGTTTCTCTGTGAACAAATTATTGCCTTTCTATCGAGATTCCATAAGAAACATCCTGATGAGCTTGGAGCATCGTTTGCCAGGATTCAGAAAAGATTTGACCTGAATCCCAGAATTCTGTCTTTGGCCCTTAGATATCTTTCTCGAGAGGCTAAGATAAAAGAGATTGAAAATAGAGTGGCTCTTTTTGATTTTGAAATATCCCTTCTTCCTGAGGAAAAGGAGATTTTAAACCAGATGGAAGAGATGTGCCTTAAAGGAGAGTTTCAGGCTGTTTCTTTAAAATATTTAAAGGAGTATTTTAACCTTTCTACAAAGAAGCTTAATGTAATGCTCTCTCTCCTCATCGAGAGAAAAAAGATAGTCCAGGGAAAGGACGGATTTTTCCTTCATTCTCGATGGCTGGAGGAGATTATCTCGAAGGTTCGCAATTCCGGTAAGAAAGAACTAACTGTATCCGACTTTAAAAAGATGACCGGGCTCACTCGGAAGTATGTTATTCCTCTTTTAGAGCTTCTTGATCAGATGGGAATAACACGCAGGAGGGGTGCTATTCGGGAAATCCTCTAAAAACTCAAAATTCAAAACTAATTAAAAAGTAAGGAGTTAGGAGTAAGGAGTAAGAAGTGAGGAGTTTAAATAATTATGGCTCATCTCCAAAAGAGTTGGTAGGATCATAAGGATTCAAGGGGTCAAGGGGTCAGGGGTTCAAGTAAAATGCTTAAGAATTTTATTTTTTCTTTTTCTTTTTTTTATCTAAAGCTGATTTTAGCTTTTCAGCAAATATACCAAATTCAGGCTTCTGAGTAACAATAGGTTCATACTCTTCCTTTTTTTCTTTTGCTTTATAGGCTGCTATTTCTTCTCCAACGTCTTCCTTTTTTTCTTTTGCTTTAACAGCGATTAAAGCTTCCTGTTCTGATTCTTCAAACTCAATTCGTTCTTCTATAATTTTTTTCTCCCCTTTTCTCATGCGAAGAGTACTTTCTTTGTCTATTTTTGCCTTCCGTTTTTTCTTTTTTGGGGGTTTCTCTTTTTTTGGCCTTTTTTGAATTTCTTCTTTTTGAAGTTCAGAGGGAACTTGAACTTTCACCTCTTCTATTATTTCTTCCCTTTCTTTTGGGGGTTCAGGTAAAGGAATTTCTTCAATCGTTCCCAGTTCAGGGAGAACTTCATCAGGATATTCTTCAAGCTTTTCCTCGGGCAGCATTTCTAAAGGAATTTCGACAGGCTCTTCAGGCTTTAATTCTCCTTCAGTTTTTATCTTTTCATGATAGAAAAAGACCCCTTTATTTTTTTCTGATCTGGAAAATTCAGGAGAAAAAAGCAGTGTTTTTTCGACATCTTCCTGGTTAGTTTGCTTTAGCATGTCGACAAGATGAAAAGCTCTCAGAAAATGTAGGAATAGAGCCTCTCCCTCCAGGCCAAAATTCTTGAAGATTAGGATCAGAAGTTCCCGAAGATCCATGTCATCTCTTTGGCCGTAAAGGGAAAAAAGTTTGTTTAAGGTTTCTATTTTTAAGTGAATGATTTTGTTGGGCAAAGAGAAAGTGAAAACTTCTTCGCCTGTCTCAGAAAATATATCCTCTTTTGGATCATAGGCGACCTTTGATACAGAAAGCTTCTTCTTTGATGTCTTAAGCCAGAAACTGATATGTGTAGGTCCTTTCTTTTCAAGAGATAAGCTTGCTCCTTGAGGGACATTATTACTCTCAAAAAATTCTTTTAAACCAAGAAAAATGCTAGGAGATGGGAAGTAATAAACAGTATAATCCTTCCCACTTTCTATATCAGTAAAAACATATTCTCTTGAGTGAGATAACTCCTTGTTCAGGCTTCTGGGAATTTTAAATCCACCGGATAGAATTTCTCTCCAGGTAAGATAGACTCTAAACGGGAACTTCTGGGCTTGAGCTGTTTCTGTTTTTTTCTCCTCCTCAAACGGAGGGAGTTTAGCCTTCGGTGATGAGAGAGGAAGATTTTCCAGTAAGGAGTCGAGGATTTTCTTCAAATGCCATTTTCCCCAGTTGTCGGATGAAACAAAGGTATAAGTTTTCTTGAATTTTTTTTCTAATATGTAATTCAAACTGATACAGTGGATATCAAACAGATCGTTTGAAGGATCAAAGTTAAATAATTGAGAAACCAGTTCTGTTGTTGTGGCAGATTTATTCGTTTTCAAGAAATGATTTTCAATTGCTTTTATTTTTTCTTGCGGGATTTCCACTTGTTTTTCTTTTTGCTGCCAAAGGTCATTCCAGTTGAAAAAAGCTGCTGACTTGGAGAGTGCTGTTCCCAAATATTTTTCCAGGGTTTTTAAATCTTTATTAGCCATTGGAAGTTGATGAAGCCTTGGGTCTTCCTCTTTTTTCAGCATCTCTGGAGCCAATGCTTTTCCTTCGAGGTTGCTGGGTAGGAGAACTTGAGTCTTTGTTTTTTTCATATAATCTATGTGTTTTCTGAAAGTTCCTCCTCCAGTGTAATCGACTTCCAGCATCTCACAGTTGAAATTTTCATATGTAATTTTCTTGATAACTACAAGCACAACAGCTCCGTCAAAGGGCTCAACGCCTTTACTGCTGACCATCAAGGGTTCGTCGTATTTTTTATAGATAAGATCTCCGACTTCATACTGGCAGTAAGGATCATATTTTTTGACTTCTTTGCTTAATTGACTGGCGGTTTTTTTGAAGGCTAATTTTTTTGTCAGCTCATACAGAGAAAGAGCTTTGTTGGTTTGGGAGAGCTCTTTTTCTATGAAAGAGAGGTCTGCATCAATGATTTTTATGTTTTCGTTTTGCTTATCCATTTTTTGCTTTTTTTTCTAATAATGATAACATAATGGCTTTTTGGAAAGGAAGCCTGTTTTCAGCTTGGTCAAAGACTACAGATTGAGCAGAGTCGATAACTTCGTCGGTGACCTCTTCTCCCCTGTGGGCAGGGAGGCAGTGCATAAATAGGGCGTCCTTCTTGGCTTTTGTCATGAGTGCACGATTGACCTGGTAGGGGGCAAAGATTTTGGTTCTTTTCTCCTTTTCTTGTTCCTGTCCCATTGAGGCCCACACATCGGTGTAGACAGCGTCTGCTTCTTGAACTGCCTCATATGGGTCATTTGTAATGTAGAAACTGAATCCTGTTTCCCTTCCATCTTGTTCTGCTTGTTTGAGAATTTCTGGATTTGGCTCATATCCAGGAGGTGTTGCCACCCTCATTTTGCTCCCAGCTTTTGCGGCTGCAAAGATAAGGCTGTGACAGACATTGTTTCCATCTCCGATATACGCCAGCTTTAAATTCGCTGGACCTCTCAGCTTTTCCTTTAGAGTGAAAAAATCAGCCATGGCCTGGCAGGGATGAAGAAGATCTGTTAGGCCATTGATGACTGGGATGTGGCAGACCTGAGCTAAATCAACGGCAATTTGATGGGAAAAGGTTCTTATTATAATTCCATCTACCCAACGTTCCAGGTTTTTGCCAACATCATACGGGGTCTCACGGGTACCCAGTTGAATATCTGATGGGCTTAAATAAATGGCTTCTCCTCCGAGTTGAAGCATGCCGACTTCAAAAGTTACCCTGGTTCGTAAAGATGACTTTTGGAATATCATGGCCAGGATTTTATTTTTGAGTTTATTTCGAAAACGCCAAGGTTTATCTTTAATTTGCTGAATGAAGTCTAAGATTTTGCTAAATTGATAAGGGCTTAAATCATGGATGGAAAGAAAATCTTCTAACATCTCATCCTCCTAATACGATGATCTGATCTTTGTCCCTGAACGATTGATTAAGGATGCCTTAAGGTGGCTTGCTGAAGTAATCAAAACTTCTTTTCCATTGCTCTGTATGTATTCGATTGCTGCCTTGATTTTAGGTCCCATGGAGCCTGCCGGGAATTGTCCCTGGGAGAGATATTCTTGAGCCTCTTCAACTGTCATCGTGGTGATAGGTGTTTCATCTGGTGTGCCGTAGTTTAAATAGACTCGATTCACATTGGTTAAAATGATGAAAAGATTAGCCTTGACTTCTCGGGCAATCAGGCTTGCAGCGTAATCTTTATCGATTACAGCTTCTACGCCCTGGAAAAGCCCCCGAGCATTTATTATAACAGGAATACCTCCTCCGCCCGCAACGATGACAATTTTTCCGGAATGGACTAAGTCCCGGATCACTCTTTTTGGAACAATATCTATAGGCTTGGGAGAAGGCACGACTTTGCGGTAACCCCGGCCGGCATCTTCGATCATGGTCCATTTTTTCTGTCGGATGAGCATCTGGGCTCTGTATTTAGAGTAAAATGGACCGACTGGTTTGCTGGGATTCTCAAAGGCCGGGTCTTCTCTGTCTACTACAACTTGGGTAATTAGAGTAGCGACTTCCTTATCCAAAGAATTCTTGCGGAGTTCGTTGATAATAGCCTTCTCGAGCATAAAACCCATGCTCCCTTCTGTCATAGCGTCGCAGACTTCTAGTGAAAAAGGAGGGATTTTGTTGATAGATTCTTCCATCTGGAGAAGAAGATTTCCCACTTGAGGGCCGTTGCCGTGAACAATGATTAAGTCATAGCCTTTTTTCACAACATGGATCATGAGATGGGCTGCTTTTTGGGCATTTTTCATCTGCTCGGACTGCAGCCCTCTCTGGTCTTTAGGAAGGATGGCATTTCCACCAAAAGCAATTAGGGCAATTTTTCTTTCCATTAGAATTCTCTAAGCACTTCCTTAAGATCAGGGGATCCAATTTCTTCCAGTTCGTATGTGACTCGAAGAATTTTTTTGTTTGTTTTAATCAATCGGCCGAGGTCAATAGGCGTCGCGCTAATAACAAGATCGCAGTCAACTTTGTCTATTGTCTGAGCAAGCTCGGCCATTTGTTCTCTTCCGTATCCCATTGCTGGGAGAACTTTATCCAAATGTGTGAATTTTTGGAATGTTTCCTTTATACTTCCGACTGCATAAGGTCTTGGGTCTGTGATTTTTGCGGCTCCGTATTTCTCGGCAGCAACGATTCCTGCTCCGTAGGGCATTCCTCCATGGGTCAGAGTGGGTCCGTCTTCTATGACTAGTACAGTCTTACCAGCAACCTCTTCTGCTTCTGAAATAAAAATAGGAGAATTGGCCCGGATAATGGTGGCTTCCGGATTGAACTTTTTGATGTTATTAAGCACTATTTCTACGTTTTCTTTCTTTGCAGTTCCAATTTTGTTGATGACAAGGACTTGTGCCCTTCTAAAATTGGTTTCACCCGGGTGATATTTGAGTTCATGGCCTGGTCTGTGTGGATCGACGACTACGATTTCTAAATCAGCCTCGTAGAAGGGGATATCGTTATTTCCGCCATCCCAGAGTATGATGTCTGCTTCTTTTTCAGCTTCTTCCAGGATTGCTCCATAGTCCACCCCGGCGTAAACCACAATACCGTTATTGATGTGGGGTTCATATTCTTCCATCTCTTCGATTGTGCATTTGTGTTTCATCATGTCTTCGTATGTTGCGAAGCGTTGAACTTTCTGCTCGGTCAAATCTCCATAAGGCATGGGGTGGCGGATGACTACGACTCTTTCCCCTTTTTCTTTAAGGATAAGTGCAGTTTTCCGGCTAGTCTGGCTTTTACCGCATCCTGTTCTGACAGCGCAAATCGATATCAAGGGAATCTTGCTCTTTATCATTGTCTCTCGAGGCCCAAGGAGAGTGAAGCTTGCGCCTGCTGACATCACTTCAGAGGCTTTATGCATGATATATTCATGAGAGACATCACTGTAAGAGAAAAACACTTCAGACACTTCGAGTTTTTTGATGTACTTGGTGAGGTCTTTCTCAGGATAGATAGGTATTCCATCAGGATAGAGCTTTCCCGCAAGGATAGAGGGATATTTTCTTCCCTCTATATCTGGTATCTGGGTTGCAGTGAAAGCCGCCACTCTATATTCTTCATTGTCTCTGAAATAAACATTGAAGTTGTGAAAATCTCTTCCAGCAGCGCCCATTATTATGGCTTTTTTAATGAAATTGCCTCCTTATTTATTCTATGTTTATCAGCAATATTATAAGATAAAAAATAAGGGCTTAGTATAATACACGACCTGCAATTATGCAAACAATCTAGTTCAGACGGAAGCATCTTAATTTCCGTAATTGGAAAAGGCTTTAGGTTACTTTTGTCTTGAAGTTCCTGCTTCTTTGGTTTTGCAAGAATATGAAAATCAAGGATTGAAAAAGAAAAGCAGGCTGCCATTTTCCTTGGGGTGAAAAAGGCAGCCTTGAAGGGGATGGGTTAAAAGGTTAGGGGATCTATGTTAAATCCTTTGAAAAAAGGAGGGTTTAAAAGGAGGGACTTTCTTGCCCTGAAGAATTTTATTTCTCTCATTTTATTCATTCCATATATATATACGCTCTAAATAGTTAAAAAGTTGCTTTATTTGTGAAACATCTGTCAATTTGAGATAAAAGTAAAAGATTTATTTGGATTGAACTTCGATTTTATTTGCCCCTTTTGTATATAACTTCATTATTATATCACAAATAATTAATAAATTTCAACAATTTTTTTATAATTTCTTAGATTCCTCTGTTTATACCAGTTGTTTGCATGTTTTTTGCCTTAATTTCGTTGTTTTTGCATGTTTTTTTGTATGAATGAGAATTTTATGCATTTAAAAGTGAATAATCCAGAAGAGAGATTGAAATTTAATTCGTCCGAGGTATTCCCATTTTTTTGAAAAATTCAGATGCTGGAGCTATCCTCACCTTTTCTGGGAGAACATCAAGAGGAAAGGTCTGGATAACAAGGTCCTCTTCCAGAATTTCTTTTGGCATGTTTGGGTTGGCATAGGTTATTGGAGATGGAGTGTTTGATACAAGAGCATCCTTGAGCGATTCTGCGTCCTCTGTAATAATGGCTATATAGAGGTTGTTGAAATTCAGGTATTTTTTAATTGCCTGATTGACGGCGTCAAGAGTTATTTTAGGAAGCCTTTCTTGAACTTCAGCCAGAAAATCTTTGTATCCGTAATAAGTGGAATCCATCTGCCAGCCGAGCCTTTCTCCAAGAGTTTGAGCATAGAGTTTTGTATAATTAAGGAGGTATTTGCGGGTCAATTCAAACCTTTCTCTTGGGATTCCTTCTTGTACGAGTTTTTTAAGTTCGCGCAGTGCCTGGCGAATGACAAAATGTCGATTGGAATTAGCTAATGGCCTTATCCAGATAGAAAAGAACTGCTGTTGGCGGCAGTAGTTTTGTGCCGGGAACTTTCGCCGTCCCTGAATAAAATGATCGGCATAGGCATAGTCCCCGTAGTTTTGTCCCCGTTCCTCTCTGATTTTTTGAAAGAGGAGAGAGAGATGCTGTCTGTGTTCCCCGAAGTGGGAAACGGCGATCCAGAGGGCAAAGAAATCATCATTAGCCTTTGAAATGGGGACAGGGAAACCCATGGATATGGCAGTAGCAGGTGTCTTTTTGTCTGCAATGACGATCTCAAGGCCTTCGGGCATGCGCTGTTCTGGCAAGGTCAGGTGAGGAGTTTGTCCCTCAGGAAGAACAGAAAAATCTCCTGTGACTTTTGATGGAAACGCGGATGGGCAACCTCCTGCAAGGCCGGTCGTGATGTTCCCCTGGACAAAATGTTCTTTGTAGAAAGCTTGTACATCATCAAGAGTCAGACCCTTGACACTCTCTATGGATCCTGCGTCGTGATGGCCGTATGGATGGCCTTCGTACATCATAAGGTTCAGGATTTCTTTTCCGAATTGTTCATAATTAGTACTGACTAAGGATTTTTCCAGGAAGTTTAGCAGGTTGGTTTTAATCCTGATAAAATCTTCTTCACGAAAGCCAGGGTCAAGAAGCATATCCTTGATAATGGCATAGTATTCTTCCAGGTTGTCCACATGGACTGATCCTGTGAAAACAGACATCTCTTTTTCCACTTGAAGACCAACAGATGTAGCCATGGGATAGAACTTCTTTGAAATTTCTTTGTAGGCTAGGTTTTTGCTCCCGCCGCTGGCAAGCATGCTGAAGGTGAGCTGGCAAAGGCCTTCCTTTCCTTCAGGGTCATTCACAGATCCTACATGGAGGAGGATACGAAAGCTCACAAGGGGATTTCCTTCCAAGGGAAGGAGCTCGGAGGAGAGTTTGCCGGGGATCTCCTTGGCGCAGGATGTAATCAAAAAAGACATTCCTAAGAAAAATATTATTGAAAGATGATATTTAATATTTTTTCTCATTTTGCTTTCCCTCCTGTTAAGGTAACAACAGTGCTGTTTGTTTTCTTGAAGTACTTTTTGGTTATTTCCTGGATATCCTGAGGAGTTATTTTCTCATAGAGGGCAAAGAGTTTATTCACGGTTCCCGGATCGGTTGCCAGATTGATGTAAAAAGCGAGGCTGCTTGCTACTCCATCGGTAGTTCCCAGGGAGTTAGCAAAGGAGTATTTACCGTTAGACTTGACATCTGCCAGGATTTCCTCTGAAACTGGCTCATTCTTCAGTTTTTTTAATTCTTTGAATATTTCGTTTTCGACATAAGATAGATCCTTATCCTTTTTAACTGTGGCATTAAAAACCAAAAGATAAGGGTCACGTCTGTCTGCAAAACTGGCAGAAAGAGTACGACATTTCTGTTCTTCGATAACCAATTTCTGATAAAGTGAAGAAGAGCGTGAAAAGGCAATTTCAGCTAGAAGGTCCAGGGCTGCCTTGTCGATTTTTTCATCGGAGTAAACAGGGCCATGGAATCCGATTGCAATTCTGGCGAGTGTTGGGGAGGGCCAGTCATAATGGGCTCTCTTCGCTTTTGTTTGAGGGGGTTCTTCAGGCGTTACCAGCGTATAGTTGGATTTTTCCCAATTGCTGTAATACTTCCTGACATATTCCATCAATTGGTCATGGTCAAAGTCTCCAGCGACAAGAACAATGGAGTAATCAGGGGCGTAAAAACGCTTTTTGTAGAGCTGGCTGTATTCAAATTGATTAGGCATGTCCAGGATATCCTCGAGATAACCGAGAGTAGTGTGCTTGTAGGAGTGCTTTTCAAAAGCTGTGTCTCTAAGGAGTTCAGACAAGCGCCTGCCTGGGCTGGAGACACTCGAGTAATACTCTCCTTCGATAACAGAAGCCTCTGTTTTTATCATTTCTTCGTCATAGTAGAGGTTGATGAACCGGTCAGCTTCGGTTTTTACGACAGTTTCCAGGTTATCCCGTCCTGCGAATACGATAAAATAGCATGTGTAATCATCTGTAGTATACCCATTGGTTCCTGCGCCCAATTCTGTCAGGAAGTCGTCATAAGTCTCACGGGGAATGTTTTTTGTGCCTTTGAACATCATGTGCTCGAAAAAATGAGCAAAACCAGATTTTCCGGGTTCGATTTCATTCCTGGATCCTGAACGGACGATTGTATAGTAAGAAATAATATGGGGGTTGTTAAGCGGAATGGATATGACTTTAAGCCCGTTTTCAAGCTCTTCGATTTTGTAATCATAGGGGAGGATATCCGATCCGTGCATTATCAATGGAAAACAGAGCAAGAAGGTAATACAGAGAGTATAAGATATGAATTTAGCCATTTTTTTACCTCCTTTTGGGAATTTAATGTTTGAAGAATTTAACAATTTTTTACCGTGTAAAGAATATATCAAAAAATCGCTAGAAATGATAGAAACGTAGAATTATTTGGCTATTCCCCCTTTTATGTGGATAAGCGCTCTATTGCTCCAAAATTACATTTATGGCTTATTGCTCGTGGCTAATATTAAAATCCCAAATCCCATACGAATTAGTTTAAGGTTTAAAGTTTAAGGTTTAAGGCAACATTCGTAAGCCGTAAGCCGTAACGGGTTTAAGGTTTAAAGTTTAAGGTTTAAGGCAAGAAAGCTATTAACTATTTACCATTAACCATTTACCATTTTCTTATTCTTCTGCAGTATGGCAGTTTAGCAGTATTGCAGTATTCCCCATGGACGTAAGCCGTAAATCGTAAGCCGTAACGGGTTTAAGGTTTAAAGTTTAAGGTTTAAGGTATAAATATTTTTAATTTATTATAAATCCTTAAACATTAAACATTCAACCTTAGACCTATATAGTTTTCGGTCATTGGGATTTTGGTGCTTGCTTTATTTTATCTTCCAGCCATCCAAGTTTGATAGGGGATTTTTGATCTCTTGGGGTGTAGGGCTTGATATCGAGAACCGGAGTGCCTTCGAACATATCGATTCCTGAGACTCGCAGAATATTTCGCTCTATCTGGATGAGCTTTAAAACAGTCATCCCGATAGGATTAGGACGATTAGGACTTCTTGTAGCAAAAACTCCTCTCCGCTTGTTATCATATGGAGGATGGGCGAAGAGTCTGCATTCTTCAGATTTATGAAATGCAAAGAGGAGAATAAGATGGGAGAATCCATCGATGTCTTTTAAGCCTTCTTCGAATTCTTTAAATATTTCTAATTCTCCCTGGACAGAATCAAACCCTTGGGGATCAGTGGATCTTGATGATTGGATATCCTCCTTTTTTTTCAACGGGGAGTGGACAACGCCGATGGGTTTAAATTTGATTTCCATGGTTTTCCTTCTTCTCAAATGGCAGTTTTTTTATTAAAGATATTAATTCAGAGTTGTTTTTTGAGAAATAGAACAGATGGCTGGGACATCTGCAGTCTGAAGAGCCATATTTCTTTAATCGTAAACATAAGTCAGCCATTTTTCGTATTCTTTAATCTTCCCGGTCACTGCATCCTTATATGTTTTAACGAGTTTCTGAGAGATGTTGCCAACTTTCCCTGAGCCGATAGTATAGTCTTTCTTTGAGACTTTTGGATCGGAGGCATCGGTGACACATACAATTGGTGCGATTTCTACAGCAGTGCCTGAAAAGAAACCCTCGTCTGCCTGGAAAAATTCCTCTTTGGTTATTGGCCCGACAGAAGAGGGAATGCCTAAGTCCTCGGCTATGTTGAGTATGGTTGTTCTTGTGATTCCCTCAAGTATAGATTCTGATTTATCGTTGGTTTTAAGAATTCCTTCCTTTACAATTAAGATGTTTTCTCCAGGGCCTTCGGCAATATTTCCTTCAAGATTGAGAAAGACCGCCTCGTCATAGCCAAGGGATCTCGCAAGCAGACCGCAGATGGCAGATTGCACATAAACGCCGCCGAGTTTGGCCGTCATATCAAATTGGCTGTGATGGATCCGCTTAAAGGGCACAATATAGACGTGAGCACCTATTTCCATTTTTTCCCCTAGATAGGCTCCCCATTCCCAGGCTCCGATAGTTAGTTCGACAGGAGAAAATTTGGGCACAAGGCCCAGGTTTCCATAAGAAGAAAAAAAGAGAGGACGAATGTAGGCGGAATCAAGCTTGTTTTCCTTCATGAGGGTTTTTATGGCGTTTATGATTTCTTCCTTACTATAAGGAACTTCCATCCTCAATACTGAGGCTGAGTGCAGAAATCTGTCGATATGCTCTGGAAGGCGAAATATAGCAGGACCATTTGCGGTATTATAAGCACGGATTCCTTCGAATACAGAAGTACCGTAATGAAGGGCATGGCTCATTGGATGAATATTAGGTCGGGACCAGTCATAAAATGTTCCCATGTGCCAGTACTTTTTAGCTCCTGGAAAATGAGTATTATCAAACATGATTACTCCTATAACTCCTTCATATTATTTTTGATAATTTCCTCAAAATTAAACGACATTATCTTTTTTTATTGCTTTTAAGACGATAAATCCACCCTTTCCATATCCTTTTCGAGGTTCTTCTATCTCTATGATATCTGGAGGCGGTTGGAGAAGGGTTTGATAAGACTCTTTGTATTCCAAATCGATATTATTAAACATCTGGAGAATATCTTCTGGGGAGAAAAAGTGGGCTGCTTCATAATATTTGCTTTGAGTTGATTTGGCTTCATAGAATCTGCCCCATGCACTGGTTTTGTCTATGATGGCTAGAATTAATTCACCTTTCTTTTTTAAGATTCTTGCTGCTTCATTTAAAAATATATGGGGGTTATTTGCGAAACATATAGTTACCACAATTAAGATAAAATAAAAAGATTCATTTTTAAACGGGAGTGCTTCCCCCACGCCCTGAATGATTTTTATTTTTCTTTGCCTAGCAAGGAGGAGCATATTAAGAGAGGGATCCAGGCCAAATTGAACATAGAAAGGAGAGGCGAACCGTCCTGTTCCCACACCTATATCTAACCCCAGGCCGGTGGGAATAACTTTCTTAATAGCCTTTATTTCAGATTGATAAATTTTTTGATGGTGTTCAAACCATTCATCATATTTCTTCCAGTTCTCTTCAAAAATCCTGATTTTTTCTTTACTCATAAGGGTTAAGGCAAAAGTGTGAATTCCCAGGCACACCAAACATCTGGAGGATGGGGATCAGGAGGACAAACCAGGCATTTGGTTTTGATCCTCGGGTCTATGGTTTTGGCAAACCCGCTGTATTCAATGATTCCTACTGATTTGCATGGAAAATCGGGAAGCCCTTGCCTCTTTCTTGCTTCCTGCACCCGACAGCGATTCATATGGAAAACACATCGTGTGTCACTCACTTCTTTGGTTTCCTGGACATTGATGTGTGCATATAGTCTGAATTTAAGGGCATGGACAAGTGCTGGAATGCCTCCTCCGGGTTCTATCCCGAGTCTTTTCATTATCCTTTTGGCCTCGATGACTGTAAAGTTTTCCCATGCCTTCCTGTCAAGTTCCATAGCAGCATCGATGCCGAATTTATTCTCCACGGCTCGAAACCAGAGTCCATCATGGGCAAGCCAGTTTTTGGAAGCATCTTTCAAAAGCGCCCAAAGCTCTTCTTTAGTCAAATCTTTAACTTCTTTCATTCCAATTCCTAACACTCTAATCTAGGATTTTTATTCACCATTCCTCATTTACCATTTATGTCGGTTCATAATATTTCAGTCCCTTGTGTGTGACACATTTAATTTTTCTCTCTTCCAGGAGAAAATTGGTGTATTTTATGATTTCATTCTTGTGTTTTCCAAGAGAGGCGGAAATATCAGAGAGAGTCACCGGCCTTCTCTTAATCATGAAGAAAATAGCCTCTTCCAGATTTTTAGATGGGGGTATTTGCTCTTTTTTATCGAATTTAGCGATAATCTCGGCTTTTTCGCCTAAGATTTTGTTAATTTTTTTAAGTTCCACTAGACTCAAAGAACAGGCAAATTTTTCTGCGGGAGGCCGGATAACCGTATTGAGCTGAATTCTTTTTGGCTTTATATCGGAGATTACTTTTTTAAGCTTTTGGATATGGACGGGAGAATCATTTATCCCTTTCACTAACATGATTTCGAGCAACATCGAGCCGTGGAATTCCTGTCGGAATTTTTTTAAGCCTTCTATGATTTCCTCAGCCTTAAGTGATGGATGAGGCCGGTTGATTTGAACAAAAACTTCTTGAGTCACTCCATCCAAAGACGGAACGATAAAATCAGCAGATAGCAAAGCATTTCTTACACTTTTTCGGGAAAGAAGAGTACTGTTTGTCAACACGGCTACAGGGATTGCTGTTATCTTTTTGATTTCTTTGATGAGTTTTCCTATTGAAGTATTTAGGGTTGGTTCTCCTGAGCCAGAAAATGTGATGTAGTCAATTCTCTGGCCTGAGGCAAGTTTCATTTTAATTTGGGCTAAAATCTCTTCAGATGAGAAATATTCTTTTCTCCGTATAGTCTTCCTGGTGGTCGGGCCTAATTGACAGTAAATGCAATCAAGAGTACATGTTTTAAAGGGAATAATATCTATCCCGAGAGAGAAACCCAGGCGTCTCGAGGGCACAGGGCCGTAGATATGAACACAGCTGTTTTTATCTTCTGATTTATTCAACGTTTCCTATATCTTGTCTTTATATACCTCGATAAACCTTCTCAAAGAGCGGTCATAAGTTTTTTCCACATCATCGGGAAAAAGGCAGGCAGGGAGTTCTTTTATTCTCCAGTGATACTGGATGCATTCGCAGCAGATTCCTTTGTGGCTGCAGGGCTCCCATGTGCAGTTGCAATTTTGAAGATTTTGTTCTTTTTGGCATTCTCTCATGGCGACTCCTTCTAATCAGGGATTTTGTGCAAATATGTAAAGTTCGTAAGCCGTAAGCTGTAAGTCGTAAGTCGTAATATGAATTTTAATCTACCTCAATTAATTTATACACGTTTCAATTAGTTTTAATCTTAATGTTTGTGGCTTATGTTTTCAGCTTTACGAAGATCAGGTTTTCCTGTAGTATTTTTTCCATGGAGCTCTTTTATTATAAAGATAATCGGCTAATGCCCTTCTCAATGTTTCAGAGGCGAGTTGAGCGCAGTGGACATCTGCTTCAGGTAATCCGCCGAAGCGTTTTAATATTTCATCAGCGCTGACAAGAGCCAGAGCCTGAGTGAAGGATTTATTTTGTGCTATATCTGTGGCTAAGCTTCCACAGGCAATGCTTGTACCACAGCCGTCGGTTTGAAAGCAACACTCTATAATTGTTTCATCTTTCATTTTTATAAACATCTCCATAGTATCTCCGCAGGAACCTTTAACCTTTGAATATCCATCTGGATTCCCAATTTTTCTGAAATTTCTTGGGTTTTGCCAATGATCGATAACTATTTCAGAATACCGCTTCTTGATTTGTTCCAAGATCTGTTCTTGAAGCTCGCGAGCAAATTTTTCTAGGTCTTCATCCTGGGACATAGCTTTTCTTATTGCTCCTATTTTTAAAAGAATTCCAGCATTTAATTGGTTTATCTCGAGTTAATTAGAATTAAAAAAAATTAATTAATTCTTGTTTACATAATATTATAACAAAAAGAGCAAATGTTTGAAATAAATTTGACTGTTGGATTATCAGTTTCGAGTCATTGAATCACAGTTTTAATGTAAAACTGGCTTATATAAATATCTCTTCTCGAACAGGATTAGGACCTAATTTTTTTATTTCCTCTGAAAATTCTGAAGACACTTGTGCATATCTTGGTCCTTCAGAAGCGGATACCCACCAGAGCCCTATACGTTCGGATTCAAAACCAAGATCCTCAAATAATTTTTGAAGCAAAACATATCTCCGGCGAGCGCTATAATTTCCTTTTTGGTAATGACAATCACCGGGATGGCATCCCATCATCATAACGCCATCTGCTCCTTTTAGAAGACCTTTTAGAACAAAAAGTGGATCTATTCTTCCAGAACACATAACTCTGATTATTCTAAGCGAAGGGGTTATTTGTATTCTGGATACACCTGCCAGATCAGCGCCTGTATAAGCGCACCAATTACAGAGAAATCCAATTATTTTTGGTGTATATTCGTCATTCATATCCATTGACTCCTTTTCAAGTCTTATTATTCAAGGTTTCACTATTCTCCGATTTCAGTAAATTCTTCTTCTTTATACGTTCCAGAAGGAACAGGTTCTTCGATATCTTTTCCTGGAAGGTAGTCAAACAATTTCTGAAGAGAGTCTCCAACCTTGGAAAAAATTGTCGAAACAGGAATATTTACCGGACAGACGTCTGAACACATACCACAATTAACACAAGATACAGCCATATGTATCATTCTGCCTATATGGAAAAAAATTGTGCCAGGGGGAATTCGGATGCCACCTTTTTGCTCTAGTTCTATCTCGTGACTTGAAGGAAGGTATTCATGAGTTTTAGAGTCAAAATCACACAATGTACAATAACAGATAGGGCAGGCTTTACTGCAGCCATGACAGCTCAGACAAGCTGCAAATGTCTTTACCAAAGCTTTAATCCCGAACCCGTTTTTTTCGAATTCATCAAAAAGTTTCTTTTTTTGGTCTTGCCTTTTTTCCCGTAATTTTGTTGTTTCTTTGGTGTCAATCTCTTCAGAGACGATGTTTCCAGGTGCCCCTATGGTAAACTCTTCTCCTTTTTTAGTGTTTAGAAATATGCTGCATTCCTGTTGCAGGTCATTTTTCCCAACTATGGCAATAGTCATATCAGCTTGCTGTGGGATGAAATATTCACAAGCCGCACAAGTAGGCCTGATGTCAGATGCAATCTCGGCATTTTTAGCGGATTCCCAGTATTGAGAAACCTGTTCTTTAAATGTGCCATCAGTCAGTGATTTTAAAGGATAAACTCCTCCACACGTTGAGCTAATTAAGAGAAAATTTTCCAGGCTGCCCTGAGTTCGTTTAATGAGTTCAATAAAAGCTCTTAATTCGCAGGATCGAAGCACAGCAGCTATTGGTTCATTGATAGCTTTTTTTAAAGTAAAGCCAGAGAGGATTTTTCCAGCATTCACTGGCATAAGAGGAAAGAGGGGGACTGCATTCTTCAGCTCTTTGGGATGAGTAATTAGGGAGTAAGAGACAGCTCCATTTTCATTCATTTTTCTTAGAGTGAAAATTCCCTTTACTTTTTCGCTTTCTAACAGGAATTTGAGAAGCTCGTTAACTCCTTGCTCAACACCTTTTTTTATTTTCAATACGTTAGACATTTTAATTTACCTCTTCGGGGGTCATTGCCTCACTGGGAGTTTCTACTTCATGAAATTCATCCTCCAGAAAATCTTGTAAGGGCAGAGGTTCTTCTTTGTTTATTCCTGGAGTGTAGTCGAAGGACTTCTGAGTCTGATCTGCTACTAGACTGAATATTTGAGCAACAGGAATGGACATCGGACAGGCATCTTCGCATACACCGCAGGAAACACATGAAAGTACCATATGAGACATCCGGCCCAGATGGAAGAGCATTGTATCCAGAGGAAAGCGCAAAGCACCCTTTTTTTCTGCTCTTGAAATATAAGTTTCAGGAGAAAGAGTCAGAGAATCTGAATCAAAAAAGCACTGCTGACAATAGCAAATAGGGCATACTCTCATACAGTTATGACAATTGATGCATTCATCAAACACAGCAGTGAGCTTTTTCTGTCCCTCAATTTTTTCTTTAAGTTCCAAGTTGAATTCTTTTCTTATCTTTTCTTTTTTCTCTTGGACTTCACTCACTTTAGTTTGCCAGAGATCTAAAGAATCATCGGATTTTAACTCGAGTTTTTCCAGGATTTCTCTCCCTTTAGGATTGACAGGAATAAGAAATATTTTTTCCTGGTTTCCTCCTAGAAGCCCTATGTGTAAATCAATACTTGGCATCTTTGCTTCATCTTGTTCAACTGGGGAAATTTTTACTGATTTTCGATGTAGGAGAGACGGAAGGCTGAATCGATTACAAATATGACATACGGGTCTGACAGAGTCGTCTTCTCCCCATTTCTCCAGTACATTTTTATAGATTTTTTTAGATTTTTCTGGGTCAGCCAGATAGTCTGACAGAGGCATTGCTCCTGGGCAATCTATGCTAATTAGGCTGATATTATCTAAATGGATTTGCTTTAGTTTGGAGAGTTCAACAGCAGCTCTTATCTCACAAGGCCTTAGAATTGCAGCGATATTCTGAGTCATTTTTCCACGTTTGGTTAAACTTCGAAGGGCCTTTGCTCCTTGAACCGAGATTATCGGTGGTAAAGGGTTTGCCTCATCAAGCAGAGACTGGTCTTTTAGCAGAACCCAGGCATAAGCTTCAGTCTCAGGAACTCTTACTGGAATCAAGATTGCATCAAAACACTTTTTTTCTAATGATTTTTTAAATATATCAACAATTGTTTTATTGATTTCTTCTTCGGCAGGGATGATTGCTCCTTTTGTTGGCATTTTATTGCTATCAATTTGAGTAGCAGTCATAGGTTTCTCCTTCTTTTCAGACGTGTCTATCTAGAACTATTATCGTAAAGCCTGGAGAACTTCGAGGTACAGCTGGGGATATGTAAAGTGTTTGGACCTGATCGCTCCAGAAGGACAAATGCCGACACAGCTCCCGCATCCTCTGCATATCGCTTCGTTGACAACTGAGATACCTTTATATTCATCAAAGCTGATGGCTCCGTAGAAACAGACAGAGAGACACGTCTGGCAACCTGTGCAAAATTCTTCTCTAATCTCGGAGACTTTAACTTCTGGCTCTATTTTTTTACCAGGGATAAGGCTGGAAAGGATTTTTCCCGATGCAGCTTGAGATTGTATAATCGATTCAGGAATATTTTTAGGGCCCAAGGCGCAGCCAGACACATAAACGCCCTCGATCGGGGTTGAGATTGGGTCAAGCATTTCATGAACTTCTTTGAAAAATCCTGTCTCATCAAGAGGGAGATTAAGTATCTCAGCTAATTTTGAAGTATCTTCGGAAGGCACCATGGCAGGAGCAAGTATAGCCATATCCACGGCGATACTATCTTTTTTGCCTCCAGCAACCTTGTACTCCACATTTATTTTTCCATCTTTTTCCTTAAGTTCGAGATTGTCTGCCCTGATGAAATGGATTCCTTTCTTTTTTGCCTCTTCAAAATAATCCTGATCAGCTTTGTCAGGAAGACAAAGGTCCGAGTAAAATTCGGACACATCAATGCCTGGTAGCTTATCTTGGAGATGGCGGGCAAATTTTATCGAATAGAGACAACAAACTTTAGAGCAGTAACCTTTTTCGTTTCGACCTACACAATGTATAAGGGCAACAGATTTGGGTGGATTCCCGTTCTTGAGCAAGATTTTTCCTGAAGCACTCATTTGCTCGAACTCCAAAGCATCCAGAACATTTTCAATTTTTCCATATCCGTATTGTGGTATATTCTTAGGATCGAACAACTTAAATCCGGTAGCAACTATAATAGCCCCGATTTTAATCTCTTTGGTTTCTGAACCATTACTCTTGCTTTTGATAACTGCTTCGAAATTCCCCAAAAAGCCGCGTACATCTTCGACTTCGCTTGAGGTTAATATCTCAACATTTTCGTTGTTCTGAACCTGTTCAATTTTTTCTTCGATAACGGCTAAATTTGATCCCTGATAAGGAAGAAGCTCGAAAAATTTTTTTACCATTCCGCCTAATGATTCTGTCTTTTCAACCAAATATACTTTTCGATCCTTCCCGGCTAAACAGAGGGCAGCTTCAATGCCAGAAATACCCCCTCCGATGATCAGAACGTCTGGAATGCTGTCGAGTTCTTTTTTCAGAAGCGGTTTATGCAGAGTGACGCGACTAATTCCGGCATAGATATACTTTATAGCCATCCTGGTTGCTTCTTCTTTGTCAGATATCATCCAGGCGCATTGTTCGCGGATATTTACTAGCTGGAACAAATAGGGATTTAAACCTGCCTCCAGGCATACATTCATGAAAGTCTGTTCGTGTTCTCTTGGAGAGCAGGCAGCGACAACAAGATGGGTTAATTCTTCCTTTTTGATCTCATCTGCAAGATAATTTTTGCCGTCATTGGAACAAAGAAGTCCAAATTTTTTAGCAACTTTAACACCTTCTGCCGAAGATATTTCTTCCAAAACTCTATCGATATCTATTCTTTCTGAAATGTTGGGTCCGCATTCACAAACATATACTCCAATTTTTTCATTCATTTTTTTTGATCCTCAACTTAAAAAACATTAAATAATCGTAGCTTAACGGAGGATGGATAGAATTTTTCCTGCGGCCGCTTCAGCCTGAGCGATGGAGCCTGGAATATCTTTGGGGCCTTCTGCACATCCGGCAACAAAAATACCATCCACAGCGGTTGCAACAGGAGAGAGCTTTTCACTTTGTGTTGAGAAAAAGCCTTTTTTATCCAAGCTGATTCCAATAGTTTTAGCCAGACTTTCTGTATCTCCTCCTGGTATCATAGCAGGAGATAATATAATCATATCAGCAATGAATTTGTCTTTTTCGCCATTTCCGTTTTTGTAAATGACCTGCATCTTACCATTTTTTTCTTCCACTTTTATATCGTCAAAGCGAATAAAATCTACGCCTTGATTAAGTATTTTCTGATAAAATTTCTGGTGTGATTTGCCAGGAATACATAGGTCAGTATGAAATTCGCAGATTTTAGCCTCAGGTATTTTGTGTTTCAGGAAGTGAGAAAATTTCGTGGAATACATACAGCAGACTCCTGAACAATATCCTTGCTCAGATCGACCTACACAGTGGATTATAGCGATTGATTTTGGTGTTTCTCCATCTCTAAGAACAAGCTTTCCTTCAGTGGGACCATTTGCTGCGTAAAGTCTTTCAAACTCCATTGCAGTGTAGACATTCTTGGCTTTTCTGTAGCCATATTGGGGTAAGTTCTTGGCATCAAGCAGTCCAAATCCTGTTGCGATTAAGATGGCTCCTACTTCTAGATCAAGAATTTCATCTTTTTCAGAAAAATTGATCGCGTCAAACATGCAGGCTTCTTTACATGCCTGACATTCTTTCTTCTTACCGTTGAGACGAAGACAATTTTCAGGGTCAATAGCGGGAACATTGGGGAGAGCACCCGGACAGGCAACGGCTATTGCTTTCTTTTTTGAAAGGCCTTCCTCAAATTCGTTCTCAAGACTGACCGGACACGGCTCATAACAGGCACCACAACCGATGCAATTGACTAAGCTCACATAGCGAGCTTTTTTCTTGATTTTGACCTTAAATTCCCCGACAGAGCCTTTAACCTGTTCGACTTCACTGAGCAAGAACAACTCAATGTTTTCATTCTGAAGTATTTCTTGTTGCTTAGGGGCAACCATACAAGTCGCGCATTCCATGTTGGGATAGACTTCTTCGAATTTAATAGTTTGACCTCCGATCAGTGATTCTTTTTCAATGAGATAGACTTTCTGTCCTGCCTCGCCTAGTATTAGGCTGGCCTCCATTCCAGCAACGCCGGATCCTATTACCAAAACATTTGGGTTTTTCATTTTTCCCCTATTTTGCCTAAATATTAGGATTAGTGTGAAAAGCGCTAGGTCCCAATCGAGTGATATCTTCAGCAAATTTATTTACTACTTCAGCATAACGCTTTCCCTCAGATGCTGATATCCAAGAAAGCTGGAGTCGGTCTGGTTCAAGGTCTAATGTTTCCAGAATTTTCTTAAGCAAAGCAAACCTTCTCCTTACATAATAATTTCCTTTTTCATAATGGCAGTCACCAGGATGACATCCAGCAATTAGAACCCCATCGGCTCCCCAGAGGAAAGCGTTTAAGACTAGATTCGAATTGACCCGACTGGAACACATAACTCTTATGACAGATAGGTAGGGCTTTATTTCTAGTTTGCTTGACCCAGCAAGATCCGCTCCTGCATAAGAACACCAGTTACATAAGAAGCCTACTATGTTAGGTTTAAAATCTTGTTTCATAGTCTGACAATTCCTTTATATATTAGATTTTATCTGCGATAGAAAGGAAGATGTATTCTCAGAGAGTTAAGAATATACCATGATTCCTGTTAAAATTGGACTTGAGCTTTAAATTTTCCTCCACCTTCATCGTTACAGAAAAGCAGAGTTTTTCCGGTCTTTTCAGCCCAGGCTTTTATATCCTTGGGAAAAGATTCGCAGTCAGCCTGAATCTCAAGGATATCCCCTGGGTTCATCTGAGGGGCCATAATTGCCACCTTTAATATAGGTTGGGGGCACTTAAGTCCTAAAGTGTCAAGTGTTTTTAATGCCATTTTATCTCCTCCTTTGCGGTTAAGAATTAACAGAATCGATGGGACAAATTTCTTTTAAAAAGAAAAAGTTATAGTAGCATCCTTGATTTCGTTTATGAATGTTGTTGCGCCGATGATTTCTATGCCTTCCCTGAAATCTTCTTTTTTAAGATCTTTCGCGTCTAAAGCCAGTTCACAGACATAAATTTTTCCACCTAGTTCTTTTAGGCCATTGAATAATTCAAGCAGATTTGGCAAGCCTTTAACTTCCATTTTTTCGATAATGCCTTTGACCATAACCGGAGAACCGCCGGGAGTGCAAAATATAATGACTTCATCTCCTGATGCGACTGCAGAAGAGCCTAAAATGAAAGCTGGAAATACATTTCCGGGTTCTGAGCCATTAACCGTAATTGCTACTTTTGCCATATGAAACCTCCTTAAAAGTTTTTTTTTTACATAAATAAGCTTATTAAAATTAATTGCAAAAACCTATTTAGTCCTTCGATTTCTTGCCACTCACTTAATAGCTTGGATTATTTTTTTTATTCTTTCTGGATTTTTTAAAAAGTAACAACGCAAATTGCCTTCTTGGAGAAAATCAACAATTCCAGAAAATTTCAATATGTTTAAATGTTGAGAGATATTTGGCTGGCTCACATCAAAAAGATCTCTGATATCATTCACGCATTTTTCCCCTTCTAATAGCTTTTGTACAATTAGGAGGCGAGTTGAATGAGAGAGGGCTTTAAAGAGTTGAACAGCTTTTTTACGGTCGGTTTTTGATGTCATCTAAAAATAAGCAAATAATTATATTATTATATAAACATTTACTTATATTATAAAAAAAATTATTTTTCAATAAATTTTTAAAATTAACATCTCCATTTCTGTGATAAGCTCTGATACTTGGGAACGGGCTTGCTCCCTTTAATTCCATATAAGATAATTGCATCAAAGGATAGTCATTTTTGTGATGCTTAAGATAAAGAGAAAAAATCCCAATTGGGCTCAAAACATTTAAAGCTGCTTATTTATTTCTCCTTTAGCAAGAAGACTATTCAAAGAGACTGTATTTGAATTAAGTCCGAGATCATTTATCGGATCCCCACCTAAAGCAATACCAAGAAGTTGAGGATAAAGAAGAACAGGAACGTTATATTGTTTTTTAAACCTACCATTTATCACTTTTTGTTGATCGCTATACATAAGATAACAAGTTTGGCACTGAACAACCATGCAGTCTATTTTTTTGCCCATAATGTTATCAAGCTTTTTTTGTACCAGATAAAAAGCTGGCTCCTTGGAAATCGGAAAGCTCTTCCCTCCACAGCATAAGTTGAGGGTCTCATATTGAACAGGGAAGGCGCCAGTGGCAGAAATAAGTTGATGAAGGGTCTTCGGGTTATCCGGATCATCAAATCCTTCAAACGCAGATTCTGGCTTTAAATAGTGGCAGCCATAATGAGGGGCGACTCGGAACTTTGATAAATCTCTTTTTATTTTTATTTTTATTCTATCAATCCCCACATCCTCATATAAAACTCTTGAAATATGTTTCACTTTAGTTCTTCCGTTATATTTTAGGCCTATTGTTTGCAATTTCCTATTTACTCTATCTCTAGTTTCCTGATCCTTTAAACTTTCTACAGCCTCTGCTAAAGCTCCAGTGCATGCAGCACAGAGCGTGAGAATATCTAACTCTTTTGCTTCAGCGTGAGCTAAATTCATTGCTGCTAACATCAATCCTGCTTCTTGACTTAAATTGATCTGGTTGATTCCACAGCAGACGAAATCGTCGATATCAACTAGCTCAATCCCTAAATGTTTACAAACCCATCTAGAAGAAAGCTCGTATTGAATGACTTGGGTTGGAGTAGTGCAACCTAGAAATAAAGCATATCTATTCATTCAACTTTGTTTCTTTGCTTTAATTTTATCAAGGCCTGCTAACTCGATCAGCTTTTTGGCCTTTTTACAGTCACTTTTTAAAACTGGAAGAAAAAAGGATTCTCTCTTTTTAGCCAATTCTTCATCCTTAGGGAATACTATGCCTGTTTGCATAATCTGCTGAGTTTGTTCAACCCATGGAGAAGGGGCATAGCCCTCTTTTGCTGCCATATTTTTTAACACGTTCAATATATTAAAGAACTTTACATTCTGTGGGCAGCGTTGCTCGCAATTGTGGCAGGTAACACAATACCAAATATAAGGAATACTCAGTACTTCTTTTCTCATTCCCAGTTTCACCATTTTAGCCAACTTTCTTGGATCATATTCAGGAAATATTTCATGAACAGGGCATCCAGCAGTACAGGTTCCGCAGGCAAAACAAGCATTTAATCCCTGAGCATCTTTGTGTTTCATAACTTCTGATTTAAATTTTGGATCAAGCTTTGATATCCGAATAGGTTCACTTTGACTGTTATCCTGCTTCATCTTATTTTTATCCTTCAATCTCCTCCAAAATCGCTTTCTTTAGTTCCTCCTTACTGGGGACGCCCACAAATTTAAGGATACCATTGATAGCTAAAGCAGGAACTGACATTATGCCGTATTGTGTCGCTCTTGCAGTATCCACAGTGATATCCACTTCCTCAACTATTAATTTGTCTTTGAATTCAACGGATAATCCTTCAAGCATTGCTTTGACTGCTGGACATCCTACACATCCAGGAGACATAAATTCTTCCACGTAGACTTCTTCCATGATTTATGAGCCTCCTTAATTTAGTTTTATTGCTTTTACTATATATTCGGGAAGCTTTATTTTAGCTTCCCTTAGCTCTTTATCCAAAAAGGAAGCGGCTGCTCTGGCTTGAACTATCGAATCCGGAATGTCCTTAGGACCTTGTGCGGCGCCGCATATATAAATTCCGCGAACATTTGTTTCTACAGGACGAAGCTTAGGATGAACTTCTTTGTAAAAGCCATTTTCATCCAAGTTTATTTGTAGAATCTGCGAGAGCTGTCTTGTGCCTGAAGATGGGATCGTGGCGCAAGAGAGAACAACTAAGTCTGTTTCTATTTTTAGGAGTCTACCGATATCAGGATCTTCCACTTTCAAAATAAGGTTTCTTGTATCTGTCTCTTCTATGATATCGCTGGGTCTTCCGCGGATAAAATTGATACCGAGCTCCCTGGTTTTTCTGTAATACTCTTCAAAGCCTTTACCCGTTGTACGCATATCTATATAACAAATATAGATTTCAGTATCAGGCAAAACCATCTCTCTGATCATCTGGGCATGTTTCAATGCATACATACAGCAAATATTGGAACAATAAGCATTTGTATTTTCGTCGCGTGAACCAACACATTGGATCATAACAATACTTTTTGGCTCCCTACCGTCATTCGGTCTCAAAAGCTTACCTTTTGTTGGACCATCAATGTCTAAAAGCCTTGCTAGTTGAAATTGAGTAATGACATTATCATATCGTCCGTATCCATATTCACTTTTTTCTGTAGGATTATATTCATCAAAACCTGTGGCAACAATTATAGCCCCCACTTTCAGCTTGATTGTTCTAGTTCGTTGCTCAAAATCTATAGCATCAGTAGGACATACCTTTTCACATAAGCTGCAAGCACCGCTTCTAAGATAAAGACAGTGTTCAGCATCAATAATAGCCTTTTTTGGGATAGCCTGATCATAAGGAATATATATGGCTTTTCTCTCTCCCATTCCAGCCGAATATACATTGTCTATCACTCTAGAAGGACATTTTTCTATACATTCTCCACAGCCAGTACACATTTTTGCGTCAATATATCGTGGGTTCTGAATGACTTTAATGTCAAAGTTCCCTATATAACCCTCTACACTCTTTACTTCTGAGTTGGTTAACAAATTTATATTAGGGTGTATATTGGCATATGCTGTTTTAGGGGCCAATATGCAGGGGGCACAATCGTTTGTTGGAAAAACCTTGTAAAGTAACGCCATTTTCCCCCCAATAGTCGGTAGCCGTTCAACAATATACACTCTATAACCTTTATCCGCTAAATCTAAGCCTGCTTCCAGCCCGGCTACACCTCCTCCAATAACCAAAACTGATTGCTCAGCCTTTACTTCAACCAAAGGAATTAATCGTTTTAAGCGCATCCTTTTTACAGCTAACTCAATGAGCTTCTTTGATTTCTCAAATGCTTGTTCTGGGTCGACTCTATGCGGACTTCCATGCATAGTCCATTTTCTGATGTCAATTAAATCCACAAATCCTGGCTCTATTCCAGCTTTTTTACCGCATCTTTGAAAAGTCATTAGATGCAAAGCAGGATCACATGCAGCTATAATTACTCTGTCCAATTTCTGATTTTGAATTGCCTTCTGGATGGCGACCTGACCATCTTCAGAACAGGAAAACTTATTATCAATAACATATACAACTCCCTGTATTTGTCTTGAGCTTTCGACTAAAGATTCTATATTTAGGCCTCCAGCTATGTTCTTACCACAATGACAGATGAAGATACCAATTCGTTTTTCTTTCTTACTATTCATTACCCTTCAGTTAATCTCATAATTAAAAGATGAGTTATGTTCGGCATTAAATATGTTTATTGATATGCTCTACTACATCAACAGCCGCAGAAGTAGCTTGGGAAATTGCTGTTATTACTACCTTTGTTGGACAGGCGGTTATGTCGCCAACTGCATATATGCTATCAATGTTTGTCCTTCCCCTATTGTCAACTAGAATATAGCCATCATTATCGGCTTTTACCCCAGATTCTCTTGCTATTTGGCTGTTAGGAATGCCTTCTAGCTGAAAAAATACCCCATCAGTATCTATTTCTTTTGTGTCCCCGGTTGCCTTGTCAACTAAAACGACACTCTTTACTTTAATATCTCCTTTGATTTCTTTGAGTTCCATATCATGCAGAATTTCTACTTTCTGGTTTTCAAGATTTTCTATAAGAATCCTCTCTGCACATAATTTATCTCTCCCACAAACCAGTTTCACATGAGATGCCAATCCAGAAAGAAATATGGCAACTTCTGCTGCCCGGCTATTCTCTCCTACTATAATTACTTTCTTCTCTTTAAAAAAAGCACCATCGCATACTGCACAATAACTTACGCCTTTACCTCGGAATTGACTCTCACCGGGCACTCCAAGCACTCTCGCATGTCTTCCTGAAGCGATAATTACAGAGGCAGCTGTATAGACAGATTTTTCCGTCTTTACAACATTCCTTTTGTCTTTAAGGTTTAATTCAATTACTTTCTCGAATTGATGTATTTCTGCTCCGGCTTTTTTACACTGCTGTACCATTTTATCAACGAGGTCTTTCCCGGTAATTCCCTCACTATAACCAGGAAAGTTCTCAAGGAGAGGGATTTCAGCTGCCTCTCCTCCTGGGATTTTTTCTTCAAAAATTATTGTATCAAAGCCATAATAAGCTAGATAGATGCCTGCAGTAAGACCAGCTGGTCCTGCACCAATCACAATTATATCCCGATTCTGCATTTTTTAGCCTCCTTCTCTATTATTTCTAAAATCTATTAATTATTATTCATCCACAATTTTTATTTTTTATCTGTGAAGGTTCTTTTTGTATTTTTTCCATTGTAGCCGGGACAAATAAAAGAGGGAAAATTATATCACTCAAGCAACAGGGAAGCCAAACGGCTAAGAATAAGAACACAAAGATAGGAATGATTGAAATTCAATGTAGCTATCCCAATTAGAAGTTTCCATGATTAATCCTTTCTAAAATTCAGTATATAGCCGTCATTATAATAATCATCGTGAATAAGCCTTTTTAAAAATTTATCTTGCAGATAAAGCCCTGCTTCTTCGACTTCTTTTATGATATCCTCCAATTTCATATTAGCTAATTCCATCAAAGGATAGTCATTTTTGTGATGCATAGGGTAAAGAGAAAATATCCCTTCTGGTCTCAAAACTCTATAGAGTTCATGATAAATGATCTTTCTGTCTTTTAAATAATGGACAACATCGTAACATAGAATGAAATCTACAGAATTATTTTCTAGGGAAGTTTTTGATTCTTCTTTTATCACTTCAATATTTTTTATATTATTTTGCTCTATTATCTGTGCCAATCGATCTAAGGCCTGTTCATCTTTATCTACCGCATATATTTTGCCCTTCTCTCCTACAAGTTTTGCAGCTGGTATGGCATAATGACCTTCTCCACAACCAAAGTCCAATACAGCCTGTCCCTTTTTCATACCAATAGACTTGAAGAATTCCACACCATCTGTTTCCAGCCAAGTTTTAACATCACTATCC